>JAJCYJ010000184.1 GCA_029262975.1 Saprospiraceae bacterium | reverse complement strand
AGAAGTTAAAACGATACGCGAAAGTGTCTCCGCTTCAGGGCGCATTTATCCGGAAGTAGAAGTAATCATCAGTTCCGACGTTTCAGGTGAAATAGTCGATCTCTATGTAGAGGAAGGTGATTCAGTAGTAGCAGGTCAATTATTATTAAAAATCGATCCGGAAGCGTATATTTCTTCTGTCGAAAGGGGTGCTGCAGATCTCAATAATGCAAAAGCTCAACTTGCAAGATCACGGGCTGAAATAGAAACGAATAAGGCGGAACAAGAGGAGCAAAAAACCTCTTTGATTCAAGCTAAGAGGGATCATAGCAGAAATGAAAAATTATTTTCCGAAGGTGTCATTTCACAAGCGGAATATGATCAATCTTTGGCAGCAGTTGAAAATGCTGAAGCAAGAATAAGATCTTCTTTAGCAAGAATAAGATCTGCCGGAGAAAGTGCTTCTGGGTCTGAATTCATGGTGAAGAGTTCTGAGGCGACTTTAAAGGAGTTACGAAACAATCTGAGTCGGACAACAATTAAAGCACCCAGCAATGGTATTGTAACAAGTTTATCAGTAGAAAAAGGTGAACGAGTTGTAGGTACAGCTCAGATGGCCGGAACTGAGATTATGCGTATTTCCAATCTGAAAACTATGGAAGTACAGGTCGAGGTAAGTGAAAATGACATTCTTAAAGTATCTATGGGAGATGATGTCGAAATTGACGTTGACGCATATTTAGATCGAAAATTTAAAGGTAAAGTAACTCAGATTGCAAATAGTGCCACAAATGTAGCTGGTACAACTAGCGCCACAGCATCATTAAATACCGATCAGGTTACAAATTTTATCGTTAAGATTAGAGTCGATCAGGAGTCTTATGTCGATTTGGAAAAGGAAGAAAAGACTTATGCTTTCAGACCAGGAATGTCCGCCTCTGTTGCTATTATAACAGATATTCAGGAAGATATTCTTGTAGTACCTATTCAGGCCGTTGCTGTACGTATACTCGACGAGGAAGCTAAAAAAGAAGAATATCAAGAAGTTGTATTTTTATTTGAAGCTGATACAGCCCGTCTAGTGAAAATCAAAACCGGCATTCAGGACGATGAATTTATACATGTTAAAGAAGGTCTTTCTGACGGTCTTGATGTGATTAGTGGTCCATATTCAGCCTTATCCAAAGATTTGGAAAAAGGCAGCGAGATTAGGCTTAAAAAAGAAGATGATGATTCAAAGAAGCCTAAGAAAACATAAATATTCGCTTCTTGTATTCATTAAAAATCCCGAAAAAGGAAAAGTAAAAACCCGACTGGCACAAAGTGTCGGTGATGACAAGGCTCTTGAAATTTACAAAAGACTGCTCCAGCATACTCGAAAAATCACCCTACAGGTAGACGCTTCAAGATATCTTTTTTATTCGCAAGAAATCAAAGAGGACGATTGGTCAAGCACAATGTTTAATAAAAAGTTACAGATTCAAGGTGATCTTGGCGATAAGATGAATCATGCATTTAGTGTTGCATTAAAGGAATCTTCTGCTGCCGTGATTATTGGTAGTGATTGTGCTCAACTTGATGCTGTTATAATTCAGGAAGCCTTCCAGATGTTAGAAAGTCATGATGTTGTTATTGGCCCCACCTTAGATGGAGGATACTATCTTCTCGGCATGCGAGCACTGCACACTAAACTATTTATAGATATGCCCTGGAGCACTTCAGAAGTCTACCGCAAAACCAAGCAGTGTTTAAAAGATGAAAATCTATCAATGTTCGAGCTTCAGACATTATCTGATATAGATTATATAGAAGACTGGAATCGCTATGGACTTGATGATATTTAGAAAAAACTAGTAGTTGGTATTAGATACGAACGTATTATACTAACCTCTTTTGTTTAAAAAAGTCTGTGATTAACTTACCACATGATCCAGCCATAACACCGAATTCTAATTTAGTCTTAGGGTGTAGCAATTCTTTTCCATAGCGCATAAATCCCTTTTTAGGATCCTCTGCCGCATAGACGATTTTATCCAATTGAGCCCAGGCAAGCGCTCCTGCACACATTACACATGGCTCAAGGGTCACGTAAAGGACGCATCCCTGCAGGTATTTTGAGCCCAGAAAGGCCATGGCTGATGTGATTGCAATAATCTCGGCATGGGCAGTAGCATCCTGAAGCGACTCCACTTGATTATGGGCTCTGGCGATAATTCGATTATTAGAGACCACGATGGCGCCCACAGGAATTTCCTCTTTTTCTGCTCCGGCAGCAGCTTCTTTATAAGCCTGTTGCATGAAGTATTCGTCACTATATATTTCGATATCCATAATTTCTGACATCGATAGTAAAACAATTTCTTATGATATATGTAGTTTTGTGCATGGAAAAAGTCAGTAAGTACCCACCAACTATAATTGAGGCGCTCACATTCGATGATGTGCTCTTAGTGCCAGCATATTCAGAAGTATTACCAAGGGAAGTTTCTATTACTTCAAAGTTGACACGAGATATTTCTATTCACGTACCGATTGTCTCTGCTGCGATGGATACTGTAACAGAATATGCCCTGGCTATTGCTATGGCAAGAGAAGGTGGAATCGGTATCATCCACAAGAATATGTCAATTGAGGATCAGGCAGAACAAGTCCGAAAAGTAAAAAGATCTGAGAGCGGAATGATAATAGATCCCGTAACACTTACTCCTGGTGAAACATTGGCAAAAGCACTCGATCTTATGAAAACACATAGTATAGGAGGCATCCCTGTAGTCGACTATGATCGGAAACTTGTGGGTATACTGACTAATAGAGATTTGAGATTTGAAGACCGACTTTCAAGATTAGTTCGGGAGGTGATGACCAAAGAGAATCTCATCACGGCACCAGTAGGTACAACACTTGATCAGGCACAAGAAATATTGCAGAAATATAAGATAGAGAAGTTACCTGTAGTCGATGATAATTACAGACTTATGGGGCTTATCACCTACAAGGATATTTTAAAAGTCGAGAATTATCCAAGTGCAAGCAAAGATAATCGTGGAAGATTATTAGTTGGAGCAGCTTTGGGTGTAGGTGGAGATACATTTGATAGGATGGCAGCACTTAAAGATGTAGGTGTTGACGTTGTTATAGTAGATACTGCTCACGGTCATTCACAAGGTGTTTTGAGGATGATTAAAGAATTAAAAACCAAACACCCGGATATTCAAATAATCGGCGGCAATATTGCAACTGCTGATGCCGCCCAGGCGCTGATTGATCATGGGGCTGATGGTATAAAAGTGGGCGTAGGCCCGGGCAGTATTTGTACCACAAGAATAGTAGCCGGTGTTGGTGTCCCCCAACTAAGTGCCATAATGGGAGCTGCAAGTGTTGCTATTAAAGCAGGAGTGCCCATTATCGGAGATGGTGGAATAAGATATACAGGGGATATTTCAAAAGCTATCGCCGCAGGTGCTAGTACTGTGATGGCAGGATCATTGTTTGCCGGAACGGAAGAAGCGCCCGGAGAAACGATCATTTATGAAGGTCGTAAATTTAAAGTGTATCGGGGTATGGGTTCTTTAGGAGCCATGCAAAAAGGATCAAAGGATCGATATTTTCAAGATGCTGAGGATGACGTAAAAAAGTTAGTCCCGGAAGGTATCGAAGGAAGGGTTCCATATAAAGGAACGGTCTCTGAAGTAATGGTCCAATATACTGGGGGACTTCGGGCAAGTATGGGCTACTGTGGTGCGCCGGATATTCCCTCCCTTCAAGGTGCAGGAATGGTTAAAATTACCAATTCAGGTATGTTAGAAAGCCATCCTCACAATATTACGATTACAAAAGAATCTCCTAATTATTCGCGACGATAGCGAAATGGATCTGCATCGGTTATTAGAAAGAGATGACGTAGAAATCATAGCCCAACGTCTGCTAGGTACAATAATTAGCACGACCATAAATGACCAATTTACATCGGGTATTATAGTAGAAACTGAAGCTTACAAAGCTCCGGAAGATAAGGGTTCGCATGCTTTTAATAGTCTCAGGACTAAAAGGACAGAGACTTTATTTTCTAAGCCTGGCACTGCATATGTCTACTTATGCTATGGCATCCATCATTTATTCAACATTGTCACGGGCCCTAAGGATACGCCACATGCTGTCCTATTTCGGGCTATCCAACCTATCGAAGGAATCGATATTATGAAGATTCGAAGAAATCAAAAAGGTGTTACCAATAACATCACTAATGGCCCTGGAAAATTATCCCAGGCATTAGGCATTCTTACGGATCATAACGGTCACAATACACTTTCAAGTGAAAGTCTCATAAAGCTACAACTAAGGGATACTCCATTAAATAAGGATCAAATTATATCCAGTCCCAGGGTAGGAATCGCCTATGCCGGTCTTGCTGCTCATTGGCCATGGCGATTTCGGATAAAGGATAATCCCTGGACAAGTCTTCCACATGAGGTCAGATATAAACAGACTTAAATATAATTTAACAATCCAACCGCGATTTTCTTCGTCTAAAGTCTGACAATCACCGATCTTCGCATGATGCACAAATGGCTCACATTTATCTTCTTGTTTATAGCATATTCGATCTTAGGACAATCCGGGTTCAAATATGAAGACTATACCTATCTCGATCATATTCGATCCGTCAAATTTCATCATAGCCGACTGGCTACTTCAGAACCCATATTAGACCTTGGCTCTCGTGGACAGTTAATACTTTCTTTTGATGATATTCTGGGAGGAGATAGAGACTATAAGTATAGGATTGTTCATTGTGACAAGGACTGGAATCCTTCCGACATATCAGAAATGGATTATTTAGAGGGATTTAATGACGAGGAAATCAATGACTATTCCTATTCTGTTGGAACAAAATATGATTATACACATTACAGGCTCGCATTTCCAAATGACGAGACAAGTTGCCGTATTTCAGGAAACTATCTGCTCATAATCACTGATGATGACTCAGACGAACTTGCCATAACCAGGAGATTTATGGTCTCCGAACGAAAAGTGTCAGTCGGATCGAATCTCGTACGGTCAAAAAAGATCAACAGACTTTTATATGATCAGGAGATTGACCTTTTTATTGACACTAAAAATTATCAAATAGCCAACCCCCAGAATGAAATATATGTGACCATTCTTCAGAATGGGCGATGGGACAATGCTCAGACCAATATTCAGCCGAAGGTCGTTATCGGGGATGAAATTCGATTTGATCTTACTTCAAGAATACAATTTCCGGGATATAATGAATTCAGGGGCATTGATCTAAGAACTATAAGAACAAGAGGCTTTGGCGTCTACCATATTGATGTATATGAAGAGGAGATAGATGTCCTATTAGAATTAGACAGAAGACGAGGAAACATATTGTTTCAGAATTATCAAGATATAAATGGAGACTTTATTACGGAAACTCTTGAATATCGGAGCACTGAACAAAGAGGAGAATATTTGAATGTTCATTTTACACTTGAATCTTTCGACCAAATCAGAGATGGTGATGTCTATGTAATAGGTGCTTTTAATAATTGGCGAACGACGGATGAATTCAGACTCAATTACGACCTTGAGAAAAAAGTATACTTTGGTTCTGGTTTATTGAAGCAAGGTTATTATGACTATCAATATTTGGTGCAATATGACAATGGTGAGCGGGATATTGAATATTTTGAAGGAAGTCATTATGCTACCAAAAATCAGTATCACATACTGGTCTATCAAAGGACATTTGGAAAGAGATATGACCAATTAATAAGTGTCAGTTCTTTTGAAAGTCAATTGGGTTATTAATTGAATTGCCGGATAATGATTACGTTGCTCAAATATCAACTCGGTTAACCTTTATCACACTATTAACTAAAGTACATATTATGGGCCCACTTAAAGGACTGCGGATAATAGAAATGGCTGGACTAGGGCCTGGACCCTTTGCGGGAATGATGTTAGCCGATATGGGTGCTGATATCATTATCGTAGAAAGAAAAGTATCTGAATTTAAAATTCCGGATTGTAACCGCAGGGGTAAAAGGTCAATCGTCCTTAACCTTAAAGATCAAAATGATGTTGAGATCTTACTTAAATTAGTAGAAAAGGCCGATGCCCTCTTCGAAGGATACAGGCCAGGAGTAATGGAACGATTAGGCCTGGGGCCAGATATCTGCCACCAACGAAATCCCAAATTAATCTATGGTCGTATGACAGGCTGGGGGCAAACCGGCCCATTGGCCCATGCTGCAGGGCATGATATCAATTATATCTCTCTTACAGGAGTTTTACATGCTATTGGTCGCCCCGAAAGTCCACCGGTACCACCACTTAATCTGGCTGGCGACTATGGCGGTGGTGGGATGTTTTTGGTCACCGGTATACTCGCCGCATATATTGAAGCACAAAAATCAGGAAAAGGCCAGGTAATTGATGTCGCTATGACTGATGGTTCTGCCATCCTGATGTCCATATTTAATACGCTGGATGCTATGGGGCATTGGACCACCAAACGTGGAGTCAATTTTTTAGACTCCGGGGCTCATTACTATAATTGCTATGAGACAAAAGATGGTAAATATATTTCCATCGGTTCCATAGAACCCCAATTTTATAAAGAACTAATAGCCAAAGCAGGCTTAGACAAAGAAGAATTTGCCGGGCAGAATAATCCTAAAAAGTGGACACAACTAAAAGCTAAACTAACCGAGGTTTTCAAGACAAAGACCAGACAGGAATGGTGTGCTATAATGGAAGGAACCGATATCTGTTTTGCACCGGTACTAGATTATAAGGAGGCGCAACAACATCCACATAATGTTGAGAGAAATACATATATCAATGTGGATGGAATAACACAGCCGGCACCAGCACCGAGATTCAGTCGTACACCGTCTGATATTCAATTCGGATCCCGTAAAGCCGGGGAGGATGAAGCACAAATTTTGGCTGATTGGTTGTCGTAGGTCGATCAGAAAGGGATTTTGACGACTGCATAGAATGTTCCTAAAAATCCTGAAGGGGGGGGAATCAATATCCCAAAGACCGCTTTTCAAGCGAATATTTTTATAAACTGATAATATTGCCGTGCAAGCACTGCATCTTATCAGTTTATAAAAAAACCATCGACTTTGTCGATGGCCTTTTTAGTATTGTCGGGATGAAAGGATTTGAACCTTCGATCTCTGGTCCCCCAGACCAGCGCTTTACCGTGCTAAGCTACATCCCGGGGTGGGTGTGTGATTGGGTTTGTGTGTGATTGGGTTTGTGTGTGATTGGGTTTGTGTGTGATTGGTGATACAAAATAATTATATCGTTGTCGTCATTGAACGAACCATACCAAGTAACATCTTTGAAATCTTTTCTGCCTGAACATATATATCATCGTAGACAGCTTGGGTAACCAAACCTAGGTCAAGAAGGACTTGTAACAAAGACACAACTTCATTCACTGAAGATCTGGCCATCACATAAAATCGTTTCTTATCTGGTTTGGTCATGCGACCGGTGCCCTCACTGATATTCAATAAAATAGAAATCTGCGCGCGTTTTAGTTGATCATACAAATATTGATCTCCTTTCGCCAATAGGATAATGTCTTTAAACACCTTTCGATTGAGTGCCCTTGCCTCATTATATACCTCTAATTTCTCAAAATCAAACATATCCGATATTCATCATTTAACATCAGTCGTAGTGAAGAGGATGCAAACTCAAGTTCAAGTCCAAGTGTCAAACTCAAATCTAGGTTTAAGTGTCAGATAGTTCCCATGAGCGTTCTCCTCTTTTAATCAGACTCTTTATTATACTCTAAGTCACACTCCTCTCTGATCCTCACACTCAAATTCGCACACACAACTCTTTTCTCACACTCGCTCACACCCAAACTCAAACCAGCCTGCCGGCTGGCAGGCTCAAACTCACACCTAAGTGTGAGGATAGACAGACTCGAACTGTCGACCTCTGCCCTGTCAAGGCAGCGCTCTAAACCAACTGAGCTATACCCTCGGTTGAGTGTTAATGTGGGGTGCAATATTATGTATTTTAAATGAATTCTTTAATCTACTTATGATCAATCATTCTTTGGGCTGCAAGTTATAGTTTTTCATTGACAGCTTTTAGTCCGTTTATGAGCAATTTGTGAACGATCAGAATGTGGTAGTTATAGAGAAAGTCTTTTATCCCCACCCTATTGCGGTGCCATATAGCATGATTAACACTGAAACCAGCTAACTTTTCTTTTGTCAAATCCTATCCGTAGAATGAAATATTATAGAATTATAATATCCTATCCTATATCTTGTTGGGTGTTGTTCAAAATTTCGTTTTTCGAGTTATCACCATTTTTGCCAGAAAGCAAAAAATGCCGCCAACTCCTCTCAACCTGGATTATTTACAACACTTTTCACCAAGGGTGTCACTTAGTTCTACCCCTGCCTAAGATATATCGTACTTACAGGACTTTTTACAAGGGATACATTGAAACATTGCGGTTTGAACAACCCCACAGCCCCAACACATTACAGCCAGGGTCGTCAAGCCCTGGTTTCATAGAGCAGAAATATAATCTCTGTAGGAGCGACAGTTTAGTACAATTTATCTACCTCTGATAGGTACTTTCAGAAAAATCCGTTATTCTTTCTACGCCTGGCTACAAAGCTTTCACATTTGAGGTGTCATTCAATCGCGAAGAAATGAATTACAGCCATCATGTTTTATAGCGGAACAACTGATTATAGGCCACTCGACTAAATTGAAAGAATAGTGTAAAATTAAAAAGTGGGTCATTACACCTTATTGCACGTGTCTTGGTGTACGAATGTTTACAGTAATTTAATGATTCCAACTTGTATTTACGATATTACTTACTGTTACTCAAGCCAACAAGCCTTTATCGATTAATGCTAATTTGACTATTTCGTGAATGGTCATTCTTTATAGTGCTCGACCACTATCTCCTGCCTTTTTGATTTTAGCCACCTTATTAGAAGCAATTCTTTCGCGATAGTAATCCTCGTTTTTCATCGGCTTGTCCAATGATGAATAGAATGATCGAATGTACTTTTTAATGTCATTTCTTCCAGATCGGCTTAAATGATCGAAAGAATTGATTTGATCAATTATATCCTTCTTTTTTGATTTGAATAGTTCCACGGCCTCACTAATTTCATCCGATTTGGATGCTCCAAGGTATATCCTTTCCTGGACGCTGGTCATCCCATATTGTGTCACTGCATACGATGCATTCACGAACCCACTAAAATCAAAATCATATGGAATAATCATTATATCCCGGGTGGTATTAGACTTCAAAAGGTTAATATTTTTATTTGATTCAAGGTTCCAATCCGCATTACCGATCATATATTGATATAAAGAATGCTGTGCTGCGCTCTGGGAATTTAGGTCATTATGTTGAACGCCATATTCTTCATAAATTCCTCCTCCAAGCCTTTGTGCCATCTCATCTTCGTTTTCGATTAGAAAGCCCCACTTTTCACCAATCTGATGTTTGCCGCCGCTATCGATCCAATTTATTTTGACTAACTGAACGCGCAAACTTTGGTCAGTGATGGTATTGTATATTTTATAAGCCAGATATTCCTTCAGCAAGAGTTCCTCCGTCTCTGCCTGATCTCCACAATGTGTGACTAATTTCAATGACTTAAATGATTTAAGATTCTCCGGGCCAAGAACCGAATGATCAAATTTTACCTTCAAAGGGGGAAAATCACAAACTTTATTCCTGTATTTACCTCTGGCCTTGATTTGTACTCTCCATGCTGCATTGACATCATCTGCTTCGGCAAATTTGATTAAGGCACCCTGATAGGAACTTGATTTCTTGTTTACTAAAAGTTTGTCTATGTCAGTTCTAACAGAAATTTCTAAAACTTCTTGTTCTGACAATCGATCAAAGATGCTTATTGGCGCTTCGCTTTTGGCGTTGTCCTGATTGCTGGAGTTAATCGCTGAAAGTGTAATGCTGCAGCAAAGAACGATAAGAGACAAAAACTTGGGAAGTGACTTTCGCATTTTAATTTCCTGGTTGTGAGATACAAATATTCGCTAGCAGTGGCTCTCAACCAAGACTTCTTAGATTTACCAAGGAGTTTACTCGACTAATGATAAATGGTTCATCAGTATAGGTGAAATTCATGTTGTAATTCATAAAATGTACAAAGATACCCTCTGAAAAATTGGGCTCTGTTGATATTTCAAGGTAGCCATAGCATGTGTGTTGATGCTCGCAAGTCAAATAGTATCCAATCTTTATCTTGATTCAACATTAATTTGATTTTAGATTAATTATCATTCTGAAAACTAACTCAACTACAATCCTTATGCTCAATAGCTTAGCGGTATTGGGTCTTTAGACACGTAAATTGAAAACTTCAATAGGTAGGCGTTGATGGCTATTTTGTCATCTATATCTCGTGACCTTATACATGAACATTGGGGATTTCATAAAGCTTCTCGAAAATTGTACATTAGAGATGTCATTGAAAAAAAAACCTTCAATCTTGCTGTGAAAGATTTAATGAAGTCCTTCAACAATTGAATCCGAAAGTATGTTTACACTAAGAATTGAGCATGAGTAGAATAATTATCCTGATCCAAATGAAGGCCTGAAGATGAATCGTAGGAAATTTATAAGAAAAGGCAGCCTCTTGGGTCTAGGGTTTCTTGGCTTGAAGTCATATGCCCATTCATTTAATGACTTAAGCAGAAAAGACTGGGACATTGAGGGTTGGAAAACACATGGTTACGGACCATTGGAAGATGATACCGAGGGAATATTAAACCTGCCTCAGGGATTTTCTTATAAGATTATTTCCCGACGTGGTGATAAAATGACTGATGGTTTTTATGTGCCCGGACTTGCCGATGGTATGGCAACATTCAAGGGAGCCAATGACAAAACGATAATAATAAGGAACCATGAAGTTTCTCCGGGAGATATCAAAAACGGAGCTTTCGGAGAAAATTTGGAATTGATTGGCAGATTATCACCTGATCAGTTCTACGACTATAGTCACGGCAAAAGACCATGTCTTGGAGGTACGACAACACTCATCTTTAATAATAAAAGTCAGCAAGTAGAGCAAGAATGGTTGAGTCTTGCAGGGACCATTCGCAATTGTGCTGGAGGAGCAACACCATGGGGCTCGTGGATAACATGCGAAGAGACTACTATAAAGTCCAACGATTTTTTACAAAAGGACCATGGATATAACTTCGAAGTTCCCGCTACTTCTAAAGTTAAATTGTTCGATCCTGTTCCTCTTAAAGCGATGGGAAGATTTTATCATGAAGCGGTATGTGTAGATCCTCGTTCAGGTATTGTATATCAGACCGAAGATCGTCCGGATGGATTGATATATCGATTTGTTCCGAAGACAGCCGGTAAACTGATAAATGGGGGTAAGTTACAGATCCTATCGATCAGGGGGCATCAATCTTTTGATACTCGTAACTGGCTAAATACGCGAGCTCGCAGAATGCGTATTGGAAAACAATATCAGGTCAGATGGTTAGATATAGATAACATAGAAGCCCCCGAAGACGATCTTAGATATAGAGGAAAAGATCTTGGAGCTGCGGTCTTTGCTAGGGGTGAAGGAATGTGGTTTGGTAAAAATGATGTTTATTTTGCCTGTACTAATGGTGGGCGGAGAGGTCATGGCCAAATATTCAGATATATCCCTTCTTTATACGAAGGTCAGGATGAAGAGATAGTAAAACCGGGTACCCTGGAGATCTTTATTGAGCCAAATAACTCTGCGATTTTAGAGAATTGTGATAACCTGACAATCGCAACTAACGGAGATCTTATCATTTGTGAAGACAAAAGAACACCTAAAATAATCGGAGTTACTCCAAAAGGTAAAATATTTGACGTAGCAAAGAGTATTGGTTATTCCTCAGAATTTGCAGGAGCCACATTTTCTCCTGATGGTCAGACATTGTTTGTTAACATTCAGGTTCCCGGATTGACCATAGCCATTAATGGTCCTTGGGGACATAGACTCTATGACTAGGATTTTGTCACAGCGACAAGAGGTTTTGTCAAACCCTAATGGATACTTCATTCTTGCCTTACACAGGGATAATCGATATATTATGAATATTCTGATTAGCAATCGCTTATACTAATTAATCTTATCTGTAAAAAACTTTTTTAATATAGAAATCATAGAAAATGGGGTATCGTTTTACGTTAGGCAGGATTTAAAATTGAATTTCACACTTAATCATTTGTGACTTTTTCATTCGTCAAAAAGTCACCAAAAGACTCGCCGCCTGAATCCCTCCCACAATGCGTCAACCCATCGACCCTCTTCATGCGGCTTTCCACGCGCGCTTGAAAAATGCACATCGTTAACTTTATAATGTAAGATGATATTACTCCCGAATATCCTTAGCTCGAGAATGAAAGCTTGTGGGATATAAAATAAAAAATCACTTTTTACTCAATAGTCAATTTCGTAATTCCCTAATTTAATATCATCCATTCCATCCTGATCAAATGGGTTTTCAATCTGCTCCTGGACATTAAAAAGAGTAATAAGAAAAAAAGAAAGAATAATATTCAAACCGTAAACTATTAAATCAAATCGATTTTGAACATATAATATATCTGGAGAATTGATTATTTCTCCAAGTAATACATCCTGATATTCAATGTTCTTTATGAGTGTCGGAGCATAAAAGAAAGGAAATACATAAATGAATAACTCACAATATGCCCGGATGCTCTGTGGTGTTCGATGAACCTTTATTGAAATAGAATTCTCAATGCCCATAATAACATCCCGCATAAGTTTATACACTCTTAGCGACAGACTCCTTCCAATTACATCCCTGTTTTTTATTATATATGCCTGAATCTTAGCTATTGACAAGTTTAGCTTCTCCTTATCGTTAGATTCAGAATATAAAAATGCAATCAGTTCGGTCTTTACATTATTAACCTCGCTGTATATCTTTTCCTTTTCGACGACATCAATATTTTTTGAAAAAGAAAAACAATACTTGATCGCAGACAGCGCTCCTTTTGCTCTTCCTAAATGTTCGAGCGCTTTTTCTCTTCTCTGAAATGCACTACCTAATGTAAAAACCAGGGGGAAGACGACAGCAACAGAAAAGAGTGTCAAATCTAAATTGAAGATCAATTTATACCTATAAGATAGCCATGTTGCTAAAATAGATATGAAGACAGAAATAAACGTTCGATAATTTATTACACCACTATATTTTATCAAAGATACTTTTAGACGATTTACTATTTTGGCCATAACCAGACTAAATTATTTGATACTGTGATTTACGAATAGGGCCAACAGACTTAAGTAATCTCTTGATGCTTAGGGCATACGTAAGATACTGATTGATGGCAATTGTGATATCTAATCTCTTCTTTACTATGTTGGAGAATGCTATCATTGGTTAAAGATAGAGAATCATTAAGATTTGGAGCATGAGAGAGCGACAATAGGTAATAGTAAATTTAACCCCTTGTTTTTATTTGTCATTTCCGGATTTCAAAGCTTTACTTAACTTAAAAGTTTTGTAAAGCTACCCATCAACTTGAATGAAGTATACCCAATCATTAAAATGGTATACAACCCGATCTTTCAATTGTGTATAATTGATAACAACGTTTGCCTCATCCATCTATCAAATTGAACTAAAAACCTCTGTCAATAATTCTTCTGCCAATTCATGCCTTAAAGTAGGTCCGTTCGTAGATCTGCTCTGATTATTCAATATTGCAATGCTGACCTTGCTGATTGGGTCATAAAACATATGACTACCATAACCTCTCACGCCACCTGTATGACCCCACATCGTACGTCCGGCATATGCATTTTTTCTAACGCCCAGACCATATCCAAGAAATGTAGCATGACCATAGTCAAAATAAGAAGTTTGCATTTTTAGCTTCGATGCTGCAGTTAACGCATTTACTCCATAAAGATGATAAGCCCACATAGACAAGTCTGATGCAGTAGAGAACATGCCAGCCGGGCCATAAAAAACACTATAATATGCACTTCTATATTCAGAAGATATATCCTCAAGGATACCATCTCCGTCTCCATCTCTCCAGGCAGCAGCGATAGGCGCAGGGATCTGCTCATTTGCACCAAAGTATATATCATTCAAATTGAGCGGGTTCCAAAATTTTTCTCTCATCACCTCTCCTAATGTCTTGTTGGTCGCCGCTTCCACAATCAAGGCTAAAATCAAATAATTGGAATTAGAATATTCATGTGTCACTCCAGGCTCATTAATAGGGGCTCCAATAAAATTGACCAATTGCTCTTTGGAAATTGGGCTGTTAAGATCTGCTTCCACAGAAGTCCAAATATCCGGGTGTTGAAAATAGCCTTTGACTCCGGTGAAGTGAGCGAGTAATTGAAAAATAGTAATAGACTCGTCAACATTTGGTGAGTTTAATGTTAACCAATTGCCTATGTTATCTTCCAGAGTCAATAATCCTTCCTCCTCTAACTTAAGAATAGTAGCAGCTACGGCTGTCTTAGTGATACTCCCAACTCCAAACTTCATATCGCTGGATATGGGCATTTGAGCTTCCGACTCTCCGCCGACAAGTGCCCATCGTTCTACCCCATCTATACGTATTGAAACTGATACACCCACTAACTTGTCAAGATCTCGCCCGATTTTCGAATCGATGATGGCTTGAAGACGGCCTTCTATCATTTCATCTATTGAATCCAAGTCCTCCTCTTTACTACAACTTGAGAAGACAAGAAGTCCAACTAAGAATAATAAATAAGGTTTCATTGCTACATAGGTGTTTACATCAAAGTTAACATTTTGGATATTCTATTCTTAAGTTAAAAAAGAGCCATTCTTCCCTCTTTGCTACACTATGATCCAATTGGTATAAAACCTTATCTTGGAATTGACTAAAATTAAATCACTTCTGTATAAAACCCAGACCAAAAAATGCGCACTTTAATCCTTCTTCTGCTATTCATTCCAATTGCAATTCAGGCGCAACAACCTGAAATATTTTCAACTGACGACATCATGTCGTATCCTTTTACAAATGCTCTGACGGCTGCAAAAGATACTAATCGCATCGTCTGGGCAATGAATGAAAAGGGAACAAGAAACATTTATGTAGCCGAGGGTCCTGACTTTACACCTAGAAACGTCACAGGCTATGAGGGAGATGAGGGTCAAGAATTTAGCAGTGTGAAGATTTCTGATGACGGCAACTGGCTAGTGTTTATCCGAGGTGGAGACTTTGGATCCAACTGGGATGATGCCCTTACCGTTAATCCAAATTTTCTACCGGAACCCCCAAAGGTGCACATTTGGTCTATCCCATTTGAAGGAGGCCAAGCTGTGTCTCATGGAAAAGGTGAGCATCCCGTGATTTCTCATAGTGGAGATCAATTAGCCTTTGTCCGCGATAAACAGATTTGGATATCTCCAATTGATGGCAGTTCTAAACCTCAAAAACTATTTACAACCCGAGGCACTAATGGCTCTATGCGATGGTCGCCTGACGACAGCAAGTTGGCCTTTGTTTCGAATCGCGGTGACCATTCATTTGTGGGCATCTATACAGACGACACTACTCCAATCCAATGGATTTCGCCATCTTTTCATCGTGATGCAGTTCCAGAATGGTCCAGGAATGGGCGCGATATTGCATTCATTAGAAGACCCGGAATTGGAGGCAAACCAAAGGCCATGCTCAAGGCACGTCATCAGCCCTGGAAGATTATGATAGGCGATTCTGAGACTGGAAAGAGTACTAAAATTTGGAGTCCACCAACGACCGTTGCTGGATCTGTGCCAAGCACTCAAGGAAGATATAATATGAACTGGGGCAATGGATACCTCACCTTTATGTCTTATCATGACGGATGGCCTCATTTATACTCCATTCGAGATGGTAACAGTGAGGCGATCCTACTCACTAAGGGCAATTATATGGCCGAATACATTTCTATGAGCCCTGATGGAAATTGGCTCTCCTTTGCTGGAAATACAGGACCCGATGCAAATGATATTGATCGAAGACATGTTGTAAGAGTTAGCATTGATGGCCGGACGCAGGAGGTACTGACTCCAGGTATGGGACTTGAATGGACTCCTTACATCTTAAGTAATGATAAAACATTGGCATATATCAGTGCCACTTCTCAACGGCCGCCTCTTCCTGCCGTCATGAATTTGACAACTCGAGAAGTGAAGTTATTAGGACAAGACAAGATACCTGATGCATTTCCGGAACAGAAGCTCATTGTTCCTCAACAAGTGGTTTTTTCAGCCCCTGACGGTACACCAATTCATGCAACCTTGTTTGACAATGGAGCATCAGGAAAAAAACCTGCCGTGATCTATATTCATGGCGGTCCACCGAGGCAGATGTTGTTGGGTTGGCATTATTCATCTTATTATTCCAACGCTTATGCAGTCAATCAATACTTGGCGAGTCGTGGGGTTGTAGTGCTATCTGTCAATTATCGGCTCGGCATTGGGTATGGCTATGAATTTCATAGACCAATTGATGGAGGAACAAGAGGTGCTTCTGAATACCAGGATATAAAAGCTGGTGGCCAGTGGCTCGCGCGTCAGTCCTTTGTGGATCCAAATCGAATAGGCGTTTACGGCGGCTCATACGGCGGATATCTTACGGCTATGGCGCTTGGTAGGGATTCTCATCTCTTTGCAGCCGGAGTTGATATCCATGGTGTTCATGACAGGATAAATGGTCGTGTCATAAGATATCTTGATCCCGACAATTTCGAACACGTACCAGATGCGCAGCAGGCAATTGATGTAGCCTGGCGGTCATCCCCAATTGCTGATGTTGACGGTTGGAGATCACCTGTGTTAATCATTCATGGTGATGATGACCGCAATGTCAATTTTAGTCAGAGTGTGGATCTAGTTCAACGATTAGAAGAGTTGAAAGTTGAAATTGAGACATTGGTCATTCCTGATGATACCCATCATTTTATGACCTTTCGAAATCAGAAAAAAGTCAATGATGCAGCTGTAGAGTTTTTATTGAGGAGGCTGAATCCTTAATGTCTTATTTATATTTTTCCTTAGATATTTAGATCCAGTTGATTGTCTTAAATAGTTTAATCTATGTAAGGGACATCTAACAAAACTGAATATATCGATGCCATGATTTTGTTCTGCTTCGGATCAGTCCCAAAGTCAGCGTACTTGATTAAATGTCAAAGCCATCTTTATTCTACCTCACGGTGATCATCGGATTATACACCGTCTTGCGCCCTTTTCTGAATTCTGAGGGACTAACACCCACTATTTTCTTAAACGCCCTGTTGAAATTTGAAATATTTGAGAAGCCACAATCAAAGGCGGTATTAGCAATATTCTCTTTATTTCTCATAATTAAATCACAGGAATGTGCTATTCGAAATTCATTTAAAAATTGTACAAATGTCTTGCCTGTTGATCGTTTGAAAAAGCGACAAAAAGCAGGGACAGTCATACTCACAGCATTGGATATTTCCTCAAGCTGAATTTTAGATTGGAAATGGGTTCTAACATATTCATAAACGATATCGATTCTATGTAGATCACTGCCACTAGCTACAAGAGAATACCCTTCCGCATTCAGTACTTCATATTCCACTGATAAAGAAAGGTCATGCAGCACCTTAACCAATTCAAGGATCTTTTCAAAAGGGGTCATGTAAAACATGCTCTTGAGGCTTTCTCCCACTTTCTCCTTGGTCTCGCCAGAATAGGATAAACCTAACTTGCTTTTGATAAGAAGGTCTTTAATGGAAGATAATTCGACCATATCAAGAAAACCCTCACCAAAACAAGATTCGTGAACTTGTAACACCACTTCCTGATGATTTCCTGTTAACCTAGTTTTAAAACCATAATGCGGAAGGTTTGAGCCAATTAGTATCAGATCACCATTTTCAAAATATGAAATATGATTGCCAATATGCCGCTTACCCAGCCCTTCCTCAATGTAGATCATTTCGATCTCTGGATGAAAATGCCACTTCGGCACTTCATTGGTAGAACTTTCTGAGAAATTTCTCAGAACGAAAGAATTTCCAAATTCTGGCTCGACTTTTTTAAGCGTGGGTTTAAAATGTGTACTCATATTAGTTGCAATATTACTTTATACTCAAATTTCATTTTGCACAGAGTAGATTTTCATTCGAATAACAAATATAATTCTGCCATTAATACACTTATGATGATATATTAACTTAAAGTGGGCGTATTTTGTCTAAATCAGTAAATATAATACCAATAGCAGATAAAATTTGAGTTGTTACGTGAATGATTCAGACTTAGGTTTGTATTATTAATTATTCACATAATAAAAAGTATCACATCATGAAAAAATTAATGACCATCTTTATGTTACTTCTTGGAAGTTACATGAATGCTTTAGCAGAAAAAGGAAGCACTAGTTATTCAGTAAAAGGTAAATCTGTGGTTCTCAACTTTACTTCATTAAGTCAGTCTACAATTGAAATTATATTACGAGACCTCAATTATGTCACCCTTCTTAGAGAGGTCGTAAATACATCAGAATTTACCACCAAACAGTACAACCTAAAAAATCTTCCCAATGGGGAGTATGTTTTTGAGATTCAGGAATCTTCAAAAATGATTTCACAGCACCTTGAAATTGATGAGGATCTGGTACAAATGACAGAGCAAGAAATTAGATACAAACCGCATACTTTTTATAATTCCCGTAAATGGAGTTTCAACTTACTTGCACAGAATAGCAAGGTGAAAGTAAGCGTTATTGATAGTGATGGTGAGATCGTTTTTGCTGAAAAAATTGAGAACCAGGTCGCAATCACACGATC
>JAJCYJ010000183.1 GCA_029262975.1 Saprospiraceae bacterium | reverse complement strand
CACATTGCCATGCTGGTCTCCCACTATCTGTATTTCTATATGTCGTGGTTCCTCTACAAATTTTTCGATGTAGACACCATCGTTGCCAAAGGAAGCTTTAGCTTCATTTTTGGCCATATTCCACTGTCTCTCAAATTCTTCTTCTTTCCAGACGATCCGCATTCCTTTTCCGCCACCTCCGGCAGTGGCTTTTATAATGACAGGATAGCCTATCTCTTCGGATACCTTTAACCCGTGTTGGACATTTTTTACAAGACCTTCCGAACCCGGCACAACAGGAACACCTGCTTTAATCATGGTTTCTTTAGCCGTTACCTTGTCACCCATTCCTCTGATCATCTCGGCGGTGGGGCCAATAAACTTGATATTGTATTCGGCACAAATTTCTGCGAAATCCGCATTTTCAGCTAAAAATCCGTACCCGGGATGTATGGCATCAGCATTTGTAATTTCCACTGCGGCCATGATAGCAGGAACATTCAGATAAGATGCTGAAGAACTGGGTGGTCCGATACAGACTGCTTCATCAGCAAATCTTACATGCAGTCCATCCCTGTCTGCAGTTGAATATACAGCCACCGTTTTTATACCCATTTCCTTGCATGTTCTTATCACGCGCAAGGCAATTTCTCCACGGTTGGCTATCAATATTTTTTTAAACATAGAATGACTTTTGAAATCTGAGATTTCAGTTATGCGCTTGGATCCACTAAGAATAAAACCTGGTCATATTCAACAGGAGTACTGTCATCAATTAGAACCTTTACTATTTTTCCTGCTACTTCACTCTCAATCTCATTGAATAATTTCATCGCCTCAATAATGCATACCACATCACCTTTCGAAATGGAATCTCCGACCTGTATGTAAGGAGGCTTATCCGGGGAAGAGGATCTATAAAATGTACCAACCATTGGAGATTTTATCTCTAGGTAATGAACAGTTTCATCTACCTGATCAGGTTTGACCTGGTCTCCTTCTGGCACAGACATCGATGAAGAAGCATGAGCTGGTGTTGAATGCACAGGAGCTCCATGGCTTAGCACATTTGAAGAGTTGACAATTTGCGCTGGGGTATCTTTATCAGTTCTGATTTTGAGTTCAAAATCCTTGTTCTTAATTCTGACTTCTCGTAAATCTAATTCGCTTACCAGTTTCAACAACTCTTTAATTTCCTTAGTATTCATAGTTATACTTTGACGCGTTCTATATAGCTACCTGTGCGGGTATCAATTTTTACAATATCTCCTTCGTTGATAAATATAGGAACTTTTATTTCTGCACCGCTTTCTACTGTGGCAGGCTTCGTCACATTATTGGCTGTATTTCCTCTTTCTCCGGGTTCCGTATATGTTATTTCCATAGTGACAAATTGTGGCATTTCAGTAGTCAGAGGAATTTCTTTGTCAGCATGATATAAGATATCTATTTCCATGCTTTCCTTTAAAAAAGTAGGATTATCCAATATATCTTCACTCAACCTTATTTGATCGAAGGTCTCCATGTTCATAAAGTTATAACCCATGTCATCTTTGTACAGATATTGAAAGACTCGCCGTTCAACCCTAACTACCTCTATCTTATGACCTGCAGAAAAGGTATTATCAACTACTTTTCCATTCGTCAGACTTTTTAGCTTAGTTCTGACAAAGGCAGGGCCCTTTCCGGGCTTTACATGTAAAAACTCCACTACAGAGTATATGTCATGATTATATTCAATGCAAAGTCCGTTACGGATGTCGCTGGTATTCCCCATAAAGTAATTTATTCTTTGTTATTCGAAATTTTGGATGTTAATAAGGTAACAAATTAAGTAATTCATCTGTATTCTATTATGCATTCAAGACGATTTCATGATGCATATCAATTTTAATATGCCCATTTCAAATAAAGGGATCCCCACGTAAATCCTCCTCCGAATGCGGTTAAAATAACACCATCACCTTTCTTTAGCTGATCCTCATATTCCCATAGACATAAAGGAATCGTACCGGCAGATGTATTGCCAAAGCGATCAATATTCGTCATTACTCTTTCCATGGGAAAATCAACTAAACTTGCAACCGAGTTTATGATTCTCAGATTAGCCTGGTGTGGCACTATCCACCTGATATCATCATTGGTCAGATGATTACGGGCCATCACCTCCTTGATAGTAGTCGCCATTCCATTTACAGCTCTTTTAAATATTTTCTTGCCATCCTGGTAGACATAGTGTTCTCTTCCATCCATTCTCTCCTGGTTCAACGGCTTAAGACTGCCTCCTGCATTTATTCTCAGAAAATCTTTCCCTTCTCCATCACCTCGAAGCACGGCATCAATAATCCCTAATTGCTCATCTTCTGACGCTTCCAACAAAACCCCTCCTCCTCCGTCTCCGAAAATGATACTTGTCGTACGGTCTTCGTAGTTCATGTAAGAAGTCAATTTTTCAGCCCCGATTACAATAACCCTTTTATATACACCAGTCTTTATAAACTGTGCGCCCGTGAAAAGTGCATATAGAAATCCGGAGCAAGCAGCATTAAGATCAAATCCGTATGCTTTAGATAATCCGGCCATATAGCAAATAGTATTAGCTGAGTCCGGTAAAATATAGTCCGCTGTGCAAGTAGCACAAATGACCAAATCTATCGAAGATGGATCTATGTTACGCTTCTCGATAATATCTTTTACGACCTGGGCTCCAATATAGGAGACTGCCCTGTCATCTGGCATTACTCTACGCTCCCTGATACCAGTACGAGACTGTATCCATTCGTCGTTTGTGTCCATCATTTTCTCCAAATCTGCATTCGAGAGAATTTCATCCGGAACATATCCGCTTACCGCTGTTATAATCGCTTTTGTCATAAGGTCCTCATTAAAGCGTGGCAAAGGTATCAAAAATTACTTTTTAGCCTCATATTAAACGAGTTAAGCTCATTAGGGATAATTGACATTGGCATTAAAATTGTTATATGTAAAGTACATCATTACAGCCATATACATATGTCTGTGAATATTAAACTGTTAAAGAATCAAACCCAATGAGAATATCAAAATTTATCATGTGTGTGTTGTTCATTTTTGTAGCCGTAAGCGCTAATAGTGCCACAAAATTTATCGAATCTAACTTTGAAGAGGCACGCGAAAAAGCACAAAGAGAAGGAAAAATGTTGCTCCTGGATTTTTATGCATCCTGGTGTGCTCCCTGTAGGTTTATGGAATCCACTACCTTTAAAGATGAAGAAGTCAGCACGATATTAAATGAAAAATTCGTCCCTTTGAAGATCGATATTGACGATTTTGACGGGTACGCACTGAAAGAACATTTTCGTGTTAAGGTATTGCCTACTTTTTTAATTTTCAGTAGTGACGGCAAAGTGATCGAAAGAGTTGAAGAAACACTTTCTCCTTCTCGCATGAAAAGTATTCTCGAAAAAAGTCTTGCTACATTCAGACCTGTCATTCGAGCGACAAATATTTCTCCGACTGAGACAGTAACGGAGTCGAATGCTTATATGAATAAAAGAATGTCTTCCTATAAAATTCAATTGGGCATGTATAGTTCATATGAAAGTACACTACGATTCTACAATGAAATCGCTGGTCTTATAAAGGATCCTGTTATTATTCTACATGACTATAAAGGTGGAAGCATCGTCTATAGAGTCCTGATAGGAAATTTTGGGTCCACTACTGATGCCCATTTTTACCTTTCAGAATTAAAGGAGAAATACGGCATTGAAGGCCATATTTATATGTGATTCAGACAGATTAAAACATTCAAAACGAAAAACATCGGAGCGCCCCAAAATGCGCTCCTTTTACATGTTCATATCTCAATTTTTGAATTTCCTTACAATTCACTTTATCTTCAAGTTATATAAGATTGTCCAGGTTTAGACTATATTCTTAATGCTAAAATTTACAATCTCGACTCTGAATTTAAATCATTTTCTATAAGTAACTTATATGAATATACGTCAAGCTACACTTCAAGATATTGAAACGCTTACTCTATTATTCGATGACTATATTGTCTTCTACAGGAAGCCGTCTGACCTGGCTTCGTGTACGACATATCTCACCGAGCGATTAGAACGGAATGAAGCCATTATATTTTTGGCAACTAATGATCATAATACAGCCATGGGCTTCACACTTCTGTACCCTTGTTTTTCCTCGGTAAGCAAGGCAAGGATTTATATTCTCAATGATCTATTTGTACATCATGATCACAGACAAAAAGGAGTTGGTGCCGCGCTTCTGGCAAAGGCAAGTGAATACGGAAGACAAATGGGTGCTATAAGACTGCATCTTGAAACAGAACAGTCCAATCAAAAAGCTCAGGCTTTGTACGAAAAAGAAGGATGGGAAAAAGAATTAGACGAATTCCATTATAGCTACACTTTGTGATTAATCACTTTTACACAACTAATCACTGACAACACCAGGGCGGTATAACCATAAACAACATCTATCTGGGATGAGACCATTAAGATTGCAAATCCAATGAACATTAGATTAGCTATAAGGAGTATTAATTTAGGCACCCTATAGTTAGGAGATTCGTCGACATAGGCAAGATTCAGGAGACCCAAAAATATGGTACTGAGGCCTATAGCACTTTCCTCAAGACTATCAGGTGTTATATTAATTGGCCAAGTCAAGTTAGACAATATATAAAAGAGTCCGAGACCCACCAGGGCTAAAGCAACAATTCGATAAAACATAGTGCATTAAATAAAGACGCCCTCAAATATAACAATTGAAGGCGCCTAATAGTCTTAGTATCGAATATTACTATCCGTATACTTTTTCTTTACCTAATTTTTTCACGAGAAGGTAGTATACCACGGCACGATATTTATTTTTAGTTGCTGATCCGATTTGTCCTATAACATCCTTAATAGCACTGTCTAATGCAGGACCGTCTTTTAACCCAAGTTTTTTAACCAAAAAGTTGGCCTTTACACGATCTAGTTCAGATTTATCAGAGCCCGCAACTGTTGAAGAATCTCTATTATAGATCGAAGGTCCAAGGCCTTTGGCCACCTTCGTCAATAATGCTTCATCATAGGATACACCGATACCATCCAGCTGTTTTTTAAAATCAGCCATACAGTCATCAAATTTGCTCATTTACATCAAATTTTAAAAAGTTACAAAATGCTTATTCCGGTGAAAATAGAAAAGTATCACAATTATCTCTAAATTATGGGCATGTTTAACGTTCAGCTATACAGTGTTCACTTAAGGTGCAATCATTTATTTTGAAGATTCACATTTATTTGTAGTTTGGCAACCATTAATAAAATATCATGAATTATAAATCGATCTTAGTCACCTTCATATTAATAATAAGTGGCAGTTGCATACTCCCTGCGCAATCAGAGATGGAAAAAAAAGTTTCAGCAGCAGCGATAGCAGTGAATGACGATGTCATTAAATGGAGGCGCTATTTCCACGAAAATCCAGAATTATCTAATAGAGAATTTAAAACAGCTCAAAAAATCACGGAAGAACTGGACAAAATCGGGCTACCCTACGAGACAGGAATTGCTCATACGGGCGTTGTCGCTGTCCTGGACTCAGGAAAACCTGGGCCGACAATCGGATTAAGAGCTGATATCGATGGTCTGCCTGTTACGGAACGTACCCCGATACCCTTTGCCTCCAAGGTTACTTCTACATATTTAGGGGAAGATGTAGGAGTTATGCATGCATGCGGTCATGATACTCATATTGCTATGCTTCTTGGAACGGCCAGGATTTTAATGAATATGAAATCACAATTAAAAGGGAAAGTTGTATTTGTTTTTCAACCGGCTGAAGAAGGTGCGCCTGAAGGTGAAGAAGGTGGTGCTTACTTGATGATAAAAGAAGGTCTGATTGAAAAATACGGGATTGATGTATTTTTTGGACAACATATTTCTTCAGGAGCTCCTGCTGGTGTCATAACATATAAGCTGGGAGGAATCATGGCTGCATCTGATAGCTTCACAATTAAAGTTAAAGGGAAGCAAACCCATGGTTCGCGTCCCTGGGCAGGTGTGGATCCTGTGACGGCGGCAGCTCAAATAATACAAGGATTAAACAATATCATCTCCAGGCAAACCGAATTAACCAGGGAAGCTGCAGTTATAAGCATTGGAAAGATTAAAGGAGGCTTCCGGAGCAATATCATTCCAGAGGAAGTAGAACTAATAGGTACGATAAGAACACTCGATGTAGAGATGCAAAAGATCATCCATGAAAAAATAAAAAAGACAGCAACTGCCATAGCTGAAAGTTCTGGTGCCGAAGCCGAAGTAACTATTCATATTGGCTATCCTGTTACTTATAATAACATTGATCTTACCAGAGCCATGCTTCCTTCTTTAATAAAGGCTGCAGGAGAAGATAAAGTGAGGATCATACCTGCTGTTACAGGTGCAGAAGATTTTTCTTTCTTCGCCGAAAAAGTTCCGGCGCTCTATTTCTTTACAGGAGGTGCCGATCCGACAGGTGCACATCCCATTTATCCGCATCATACTCCAGATTTTTACATCGATGAATCCGGGATGATTACAGGTGTAAAAGCAATGACCATGTTGACCCTTGATTTTATGTCATTGAATGGAATGTGAGCATAAGAATAAGTCCAAAAATGAATTTATTAGTCATCATTGAAGCGTGATTTTTTTTCTGCGCATTTGCAGATCGAAAGATTTGAAATCAGGTAGTCTGCGATTGGTCACCCCAGGAGATTACAGCTGAGGTAATTACGACACCGAAGCTATTGCATATGTACTGTCAGGATTGAACCTGTCCGCCGAAGGAGTAAACCCATGGCAATAAGTCAATAGAACCTCTGTTGTCGGCTGTTTTAACTTTTTCAAGAATGAAAACTACAGAAAATAGGCAGTTTTGAAAAGCACTTAATTAGATGCAGTTAATTTCCAAAAAAAATCAACTTATATCTTGTAAAATATTCGCGACATGGAATTTTTAAATTCATTTAAGCATAAAACCGTCATGGTAACCGGAGGATCAAGAGGTATAGGACTTGAAATATCCAGATTATTTGCAAAGGCAGGCGCTTCAATTATAGTTATATACCGATCAAATAAGACAAGAGCAGATATGGCTATTGACTCTTTAGAAGGAGTTGGACATTCACTTATTCAATGCGATATTAGCCAGGCAAATCAAGTAAGTGCGCTATTTGAAAGAATCATGAAAAGCCACGATAAAATTGATGTTGTCGTCAATAATGCTGGGATTGGTTTTCATCATCCGATCGATCAATCAACCTACGAACATTGGCAGAAAGGTTGGCATGATATCATGGCAGTCAATCTTATTGGTCCCTCAAATATTGCTTTTAAGGCAGCACAAATCATGATCAAGCAAGGGCTTGGTCACATCATCAATGTTTCGTCGAGAGGAGCTTTTAGGGGAGAACCCGAACAGCCAGCATATGGGGCCAGTAAGGCAGGGCTGAATTCACTGACACAGTCCCTCGCACATCGGTTAGCTCAGTATAATATTTTTGTTGGAGCTGTAGCACCTGGCTTTGTTGAAACTGAGATGGCATTTG
>JAJCYJ010000182.1 GCA_029262975.1 Saprospiraceae bacterium | reverse complement strand
CGATCTTTCGATTCGTGGCCCGGATTCACTTTGCGCAGGAGGTTTAGCTACATTTTGGATCACCCTGGCAGACTCGCTTCAGACCGGTCCATTATCGTGGAGTGGTTATAGAAAAAGTACGAATCAGCCGATTCTTCCTTCCGCCATTGACCAGTCAATGGGAGATACAGCTATATTCGATTTTCCAAATGTACCAGATACATTCGTAGTAGAAGTCACAGGTATGGCAGGACCAGCTTGTACATTTACGATCAGCAAGGAAGTCGTACTTATAGATACATTCGAAATAATTAATGGACCTAATCTTGATACCCTTTGTCTTACCGGTGATAGTACCTGGTATGTGCTTAATGTAGACACATCTACTGTTGAACTACTAGATGTAATCTGGAGCGTTACAAATTTTGCGACTGGGGCAGCTATTTTTCCACCTTTGACGGGAAGCGGTTCAGGAATGAGTCAATTGGCTATATCCTATACGTATCCCGGTCCTGGAAAATACACACACAGGGTGCGCGGTACTCAAAAGATTACAGGATGTGAATTCGATGAGATGTTAATGGTAACTGTAAAAGATACCACCAATTTTATCGAAGGTGACAAGCAAATATGTCTTGGCGATACGACTGAATATATCCTTTTGGATGCGAACATGATGCCGATCGCAGATTTCCCGATGGGAGATTCAGTGAATTGGTTTGTTGGCGGCGGAGCGATGACAGGATCCGGAGTGCCGGTAAGAAGCCCGATGGCGTCTATGTATATTGATACATTTGAAGTCTCGGGACCCATAGGAGATACGATCAGAGTGGTTTGGAATTCAGGAGGCGTAAGATCAATTTCTGTCTTTGATTCTACACTTTGTTGCCCCATTAATATTTCGGAAGAAGTATTAGTAAGGGATAATGACTTCCGTCTTGTAGGTCCTACAGAAGTATGTGAGAATGATACGACTGGATACAGAATTACTAATTTCAATGGCAGCGATGTCGATGATCTTATCCCCGATTCGTCAAAATGGACGACTCAATGGGGTACAAGGCTAAATATGTCTCCGGATAGCATAACTATCAGATGGAATGTACCTGGAGATTATGTGACGACCATGGATACGATCATATTCACGGGCGTTACGAATGATGGATGTGCCGTAGTGGATACAATTGTTGTAGAGGTAAGAAGTACGGATTTTGTCATACTCGGACCGGCGATGGTATGCCAGGGAGAACCTGTCGACCTTACATTGGTTAATGCATTTGATTCATCGATGGTAGCTGATATCGACAGTGTCTATTGGGTATTCAGTGCCGGAAATGACACGATAAAAGTAGATAGTACACATCTCGATGTATTCGTTGACGCGGATAGCGTAGTTCAAAATAACTGGACAGAAGCCGGGACATTTGTCATAAGGGCATTTGGCTGGACCAGGGGTATGTGCTTTTTGGAAACTGTATTTACGGTTGTAGTTAATGAAGATCCAGATCCTGAAATATCAGGAGATTTAAATACATGTATTAACACGACAGACTTCTTCTCGATAAACGTAGACATGTCGACTATCGATACTGTCAAATGGAGAGTAATTCGTTTTGCATCACCTGGAGACCCCAATGCTGGTAAAATTGTCAGTGGCCAGGGTACGAAGGAGATTGAAGTCTTATGGAATCTTGCGGGCGATTATCTGATCGTCGTAGAAGGAGTAACGAATGGTGGTTGTTATTTCACAGACAGCCTGCAAACAATAGTATTGGATGCAGCAAATGCAGGTCAATTAGCTTGTAATAATGATATAAATGTGACACTACCTGATAATTGTGAGCTCATGCTTACACCGGGGCAGATCTTACAGGATCCTAACCCATTGATCCCTGATGAGCAATACGAGATAATAGTAGAAGACGCCGCTTCCGGGCAGCAACTATCTTCAGGTCTTGTTGATGCATCATTACTAGGTATTCAGTTAAAAGTTATTATAACACATGAATGTTCAGGTCAGACTTGCTGGGGATATATTACCCTCGAAGACAAGACGATCCCAGAATTATTATGTGGTCAGGATACAATAGAATGTACAAGTAGTGTACTTCCGGAAGTATTGGGATGGCCGGTTCCAAATGGTATTGTACCTGTCAGAACTTCCTTCAATCCACCTCTTTTTAATGTCACTGGATTTGAGAAATGCGGTGTTGCGGTATTGACCTATGAAGATAGAATCGAAAAGGAGATTTGCATAGGTCCTTATGGTACGATAATTTATCGTGATTGGAAGATGACAAACCAGGCTGGACTGATGTCCACTTGTACTGATACAATTAATATCCTCAGAATGGATATTGACAGTATTGATTTCTCCGGATTGACGCACAAGATATTTGAATGTCATGAAGTGACATTGAATGGCCTTAAGCCAGGTTCGCTTACGGGTAATCTCAGTATTAATACTTCGGGATATTGCTTTAACCTGCAGTCAACCTTTGTTGATTCAGTAAGATATAGTCTATGTTCTGACGCCCAGTATACGATCGAGCGGATGTGGACGGTCCTTGACTGGTGTAGCGGACGTATAAGAAAGCATACTCAGTTTATTGACGTGGTCGATATTGAAGGCCCGATTATTACCCTGAGACCTGGGGACATTAATTTATTTGCAACAGAACATGAGTGCACGGGTATCTATGACCTGACTCCGGATATTACCATTAGGGATTTATGTTCCGATCCTGTTACTGCAACTGTTAGAATCTTTGAGAATGATGAATTAGGCAAGTTGTTGTATACGATTGACGATGGTAATTATACCGGTCTGGCATTTGATACATCAGTCACACAGATCTTTATAGATGTCTATGCCAAGGACGCATGTAATAATTCCAATCAGGATACGATCACGCGTCGTATTACGGTCACTGATAATGTCAAACCAATTCCGATTTGTGATGAAAACACGACCGTTTCTATAGGTGAAAAAGGTTGGGCGATCGCAGATTGGAAAGCTTTTGACGATGGAAGTTGGGACAACTGCGGTATTGAAAAAATTGAGATTCGTCGTATGACCAATAATTGTCCGGATTTCCCGGAGAATCTCATCTTTGGAAGTTATGTGAAATTCTGTTGTGAAGATGCGATGCTCGGTGAGGAAATCCTCGTACAACTAAGGGTCACCGACTT
>JAJCYJ010000181.1 GCA_029262975.1 Saprospiraceae bacterium | reverse complement strand
CTCTGGCAACTCCGACAAACGCGCCATGTTCGATCAGGCGATGGAAGTTATCGCTGATGATGTAGCTCACAAAGTTGGAGAAATGGAACAATTCATGGAATTATCTGCGAATTTCATGGATTCAGTTGATCTTCAAAATGGCGTGTTCGAAGAAGAAGGATTAAAAATGCTTGCGGAGTACGAAAAGAAGAGTACACTTCTTCTTCTTGGCGGAAAGGAAATAGACGATGATGACAGTCTTGACCTCAACGAATACCAGGCAGAAAAAGAGAAGATTTCAAAATCATCCGATTATAGCGGCTTATTTGATTAGGCCATATATTTTCAGAAGTTTTTCAGACTCAATTGTCCAATTGTAGGTTTGCCCCATTTCGGCACAGGCCTGATGCATATTGATCCATTGTGCTCTATTGGAAAGTAGTGTATTTAGTACATCATTGATTGATTCATTTGTAAGTTCATTTATCAATATCCCGCAAGACCATTCGTCAATTATCTTTTTGTACTCAGGGAAATCCATTGTGATAACAGGGATTCCATTTAATATATAGTCGAAAAATTTGTTGGCCAAAGAATAGTAATAGCTTTGACTTTTACTTTCTAATAAATTCCAGCCTATCATGGCATTGCTCATGATATCATGAATTTCTGAGGGATCTTTGACTCCCATAAAGACGATATTAGTAGCTCCATCAGCCCTCTCTATTAACTCATTTTCTAATGGCCCTCCTCCTATGATCGTGCATCGCACATCATTGCGTTTTTTAACGGTGTCCACAATCTGTTCTAACCCCCTACCTGGATTTAATACTCCTAAATAAACCGTCTCTAAAGGAACAGATAAAACCCGCTTCTTGAAAGGCAGATATTCAGGTACATTCATTATTGCATTAACTGATCTGTTATATTTTTTCGAAAAAATATTTGCCAAACTCTCGTTAACTGTGTATATCCTATCCATTCTGTGCTTAGAGAAAATACCTATCATTGCCCATATGAACTTCTTTATGGGCTTATTATATAACTCAGGAGTGTTTTCAAAATATTCATGAAGATCCATATAAAAGAGGGCCTTTCTTTTTCTAATTAAAAAGGAAGTGCCTACAGTATCCAGATCTACAAATAAAATGCGATCAAAACTATTATGTTTTAGTTTTTTTCTAAATTGAAATAATAATTCCAAATAGAAAAAAGGACCATGATTATTCCTGCAAACAACCCTTTCCTGATCAAAATTTTGATGCGTTAACTGTAAAGAAGTTTTTAATTTTCTCCCAAGAAGAAGTACTTTCCAACCCTTATCGAAAAGTGCATTACAAGTTCTGATTATTCTTCGATCTGTGTTCAGATCATTAGAAACAAGGCAGATAAGATCATAATGCCTGTGTTTCATTCAATGTTTCTTAAATGTTGATTTCGAAGAGCGTGTTGTTCATTATATCGCCTCTGAATTTCAATATCCGAAGTCACATTATCTAACTTTAAATGTGCATTGCATATATCACACATACCACAATTCTTATGCTCAATTTCGCCAAAGTAAGACAGAATATAGGACATTCGACACTCCTGAGATTCCAAAAATCCCGAGATTCCTTTTGATCTCTCTTCAGACATCTTTTTCAAATGGTCGTATTTCAATTTAAACTCTTCTAGATAATGACTGGAGATTCGGTTCTTTAAAAAATTAATCTTGGTTCCAGGTTCAAGTTTATATATCTTCAAATACTTTAAGCCACACAAATAATCGAGTTTGTCATTCAACTCCGTTAATGGTATTTTCATTCTTTTGGCATCTCTCTCAATGTCCAATTGAATCCATCCCGTGAATAGTTGTTCGTAATGCCGCATAAAATAATCCAGGACAAAATAACTATCCTCTAAACGGTTTTCTTCTTTTCTAATTTCCTGGGGACTCAAGGTGATTGCGCAATAAGTTCTGCTTCTGGCATCTTCCACAACTTCCCAAACACCTAATTTCTGCCATAACCTTAAGGCATTTATCAGTTTCTTATTAGGTATTCCAAATTTGCTTGCAAGTTTTTCAATCTTAACAGGCTTGGTCATTCCTTCCCCTTCATGCAAACCAATATTGAAATGAACATGTATAAATTTATAAACTTTATTAGCAAAATCAAGAGGCGGGAAACTATCCTTAACTTTTTGCTTATTATATTTTTTATCATTCTTTCCAATTAGGAAGTCTGCATAGGATAATTTGCCATCCCTTCCTGCCCTTCCAATTTCCTGATAATATTCCTCAATTGAGGGTGGGATATCAAAATGTATAACACGTTGGATATCTGAGATATCTATACCCATTCCAAAAGCATTAGTCGCAGCGACAATCTGCAATTTTCCTAACTTGAATCTTTCTTGGATTTTACTTTTTTCTTTAAACGATAGTCCTGCGTGATAGTAAGCAGCAGCTCTCCCATGATTCGTCAGAGTCTTGGCGATCATTTGAACCTGGCGTCGACTGCGTACATATATTATCGTTTTATATCCTTGAGCACAAAGTTTTAACAAAACGCCTATTTTATCTTCAGTTTCCTTAATTCTAATTGAAATATTGTCCCTTCTAAAACTTCCTTTTATAATGACGGGTGGCCGTCTGAAGATAAGTTTCACTAGTTCTGATAGCACTTTGTCCGTAGCAGTGGCAGTTAGTGCTATTATTTGTTTTGGACTGACTTCATCTATAAATTGACTGATTTCCAGATAAGATGGTCTGAAGTCGTGTCCCCATTGGGAGATACAATGTGCCTCATCTACTGCGACTAATGAAATGTTCATTTTGAGAACCCTTTCCTTGAATAAAGGATGCTGAAGACGCTCGGGGGATACATAAAGTATCTTGATATCTCCATAAACACAGTTATCAAGAATTCTGTCAATATTGCCCCATGTGTGACCACTATGAATTGCTTCGGCTCTTATGTTTCTGGATTTTAAATCAGAGACCTGATCTTCCATTAGAGAAATAAGGGGTGAAATAACAATCGACAAATCCGTATGTAATATTGCCGGAATCTGGTAACATATAGATTTACCTCCTCCTGTTGGCAAAAGGGCTATCAAATTCTCGCCACGAGACAAATTGTTAATTACTTCCGCTTGTCTCTCTCGGAAATTTGAATAATTCCAATACTTTTGCAGCGCTTTTAACGCATCTTCGATAAGGAATGATTCTGTCAAGCTTTATTAATTTGTTAAAATCGCAGATGTGAGAACAAAGCTAATCTATTACTCATTATGCTAAAATGAAAGATTAATCGATCTCTCTTATTCATATTAAACATTCATATGAAATTTAAAATTTTCGTTCTCGCAATATTGATGATTTGTCAGATGTTTTCGGTGAATTTGACAGCTCAATCGGTCAATTGGTATCAACAGGATAAATCTGATGAGATGCCCTATAACTTGGGTACTGATGCAATATATGCCAAGATCCTGAAGAGCAAAATAGGAAGACCGGTGATTGTTGCCGTTATTGATTCAGGTATTGACATAGAACATGAAGATCTTAAAGATGTAATCTGGGTGAATAGTGATGAAGTGCCTGATAACGGTATAGACGACGATGAGAATGGATATGTAGATGATATAAATGGGTGGAATTTTATCGGAGGACCAGATGGCAGTCAAGTTAGTGCTGATACATACGAAATGACGCGTCTTTACGCCAAATTCCGAGAAAAATTTAAAAATGTTAATCCAGCCATGCTTAAAGACAAGCAAAGAGAAGAATATGATACATATGTCAAGTATGGTAAAAGAATAGAAAATGAGGTCAAGAATTCTAAATCTCAATACCAGGGATTTGAGGAGAAATACCAGGTCTTTGAGAGTGTTGTCAATCACATTGAGAATCTGGAAGAAGAATTTGTACTAGATGAAAATTTGCTTGATTCGCTATCCACTTCTTTCAACCCAAATGATGCATTTGCAGCCAACATTTTCAACTTTTATCTCGAGCAAACTGGATCTATACCGAGCGGTGCTGAATTAAGAAAAGATTTGTTGGGACCCCTTGAAGACGGGTTAGCATATTTTGGAAGTAAATTTAAATATGGTTGGAATCCTGATTTTGATCCTCGTGGAATAGTTGGCGATAATTATAGTGATCTCAAAGAACGTTATTATGGAAATAACTTGGTGGAAGGGCCAGATGCCATGCATGGCACTCATGTGGCAGGCATCATAGCAGCGTCTCGTAATAATGACATAGGTATTAATGGCATTGCAGAAAATGTAAGAATTATGGTGATCAGAGCTGTACCAGACGGTGACGAACGGGACAAAGATGTAGCCAATGCGATCAGATATGCCGTGGAAAACGGAGCTTCTATAATTAATATGTCATTTGGCAAAGGGGCTTCCCCTGAGAAAGAAGTGGTGGATGAAGCTATAAGATTCGCAGAAAAAAATGATGTTCTTATAGTTCATGCCGCAGGCAATTCCTCAGAAAATCTTGAAGAAGCTGAAAATTATCCGAATGATTATTTTAAAAAACCAAAAGGCTTTCTCTTTTTCAGAAAGAAACAACCCAAGAACTATATTACTATAGGAGCATCAGCTCCTTCATCAGGATCGGATATGGTTGCTGATTTTTCAAACTATAGTAATAAGGATGTTGATATTTTTGCTCCTGGCGTAATGATGTTGTCGACTGTGCCAAATAATAATTACGAAGTTCAACAGGGTACCAGTATGGCGGCACCTGTTATATCAGGGATAGCGGCTATCTTAAGGTCTCATTTTCCGACCCTGACTGCAGAACAAGTTAAGAAAGCAATGATGGAGTCTGCTACACCCATAGAAACTCTTGTAAAGAAACCTGGTACCGAAGATCTTGTTCCTTTTTCAAGTCTCTCAGTCACTGGGGGGATCGTAGACATTGCTAAGGCATACATTGTTGCAACTCAGATGAAAGGCAAGAAGAAAATAAAGTCCGGAAAACGGGATGGCAAAATACGAGCCTAAAGGTTAGCCGGATTAGGAGCTAGCAATAAGTCTGCTTTTTGATTGCTCAAGATAAGTCGATCACGTGCACAATGTCTTCTTTCAGGAAGGCATTAATACGGATAATCAATTTTTCGCGGTTATTAAATAACTCATGTCTGAGAGGAGCAGAAGTAACAGATATGGATAGTTTTCCGTTTTTATACCTTAGTTCACTGGTACGCGAATTAATACTGTCGCCCAACTCCATTTTCCAAAATGAATTTATTTTCTGTGTATAGTAGGCATCTCCTACCCGCTTGTCTTGTTTGATATATTTCTTAAGTACGTCTCTTATGTGTAAATCCATTCATGCGAAATTTGGTTCATTCGAAAAGGCCAAGCATTTGTACCGAATTTTGAAATATTAGGAATACTGAATCTGCTGCTATTCAATTCGTTCTAAGGTACCATCTTCAACGAAATAAGCACCAAAACTAATCCCTCTTTTCTGGAAAATCTCTTTTGACCGGTTTAATTCCGTATCACTCAGAAATACCTGTCCAAAGTCACCCTGATTGATCATGGTCAATAGCGCTGACAAGCGTGAATTGTCGAGTTTTTCAAAAAAGTCATCTAATATTAACAGGGGCATCTGACCTAACTTTTCTTTCAAATATGCAAACTCAGCCAATCTTAAGCTATACAGTAGAGACTTAATCTGCCCTTGTGATCCATATTTCTTGAAGGCTCTCTCTTCTATTAAAAAATCATAGTCATCTCGTTGCACCCCAATCAAGGGCCTTTTGGCCATAATCTCCGCAGAAATCATATGGTCAAATAGTTTTGGAATATTTGCATCACTGAGCTCAGACATATATACGATGTCAATGTCATTTTTTCCATTGCTCAATAAATTATATTGGGCCAAAGTATGAGGAATAAAAACAGCCATCGCTTCAAGTATATGCTTGTGCAAATCTGTTGCTAGCTCGGCCATCTTATGATTAAATGATTCGACCGCCAGACGACTTGGAGGAAAATCACCTTTGAGCAATGCGTCTTTTTGTCTAAGTAACCGGTTATAAATCATCAACTTTGATAAGTAATCAGAATTCCCTTGACATAGCCATTTATTGAAATAATCACGGCGTTCTTTACTTCCTCCTTTTACAATATTAATGTCATCCGGTGCTATGAGAACCACAGGAAACCGACCGATCAAATCACTGACTCGGGGAAGCTTTTTACGATTTATCTGAATGTCCCTTTTCTGATCACGCTTGTACTTAATGACAAGTAAGTCATTCTTCTTATCATGTTCATAATATCCTTCAATTCTAAAAAAGTCTTCGTCACCATTTATAAGATATTTATCAGAAAGTCCAAAGTAACTTTTCGAGACTGATAAAAAATGAATCGCATCCAGAAAATTAGTCTTTCCGCTTCCATTGTTCCCATAAATAATATTTACCTTTTGATCAAAGGTCAGGTCAGCTTTGCTATAATTTTTAAAGTTTGTCAGCTTGATTCGCGAAAGATTCATTCATTCAAAGAGTGAAGTTCAAAGATCTCATTTTAAAGGACTTAACTAGATGTCGTATAATAAGATATCGATTGACACTATCTAATAGAAATAGCACATGTTCAGGATTGTTTTTATGCGATAATCTCTGAATAATAAGAATAATCATCAACCAAAACATCTGAGGAAAGACTATATCTATTGGATTTGAAAGTCTTAATAATTGTCTACTTTTGCAAGATTAGAAGTCATCAAATGACAGCCAAGTCAGAGCCACAATAGTTAAAACTTAGAGAAATATACAGTATGACAGTAGCCATCAAAAAATCAACGGGAAAAAAAAGTACGTCCAAGAAGGCGGTTCCTTACAGCAAAGAGACATATCTAAAATGGTATGAGGTAATGTTGCGTGTAAGAAAGTTTGAAGAGAGAGCATTGATGGGCTACTCTCAGCAAAAGATTAGAGGATTTTGTCATGTATATATTGGACAGGAAGCT
>JAJCYJ010000180.1 GCA_029262975.1 Saprospiraceae bacterium | reverse complement strand
ATATTCACCATCGTCTGGTCCATACAAATATTGCCAATCACTGGATACCTTGTCCCTCTTATCAGTACTTCAGACTTATTGCTCATAGATCTCATATACCCATCTCCGTAGCCGACTGGCAATGTAACGACCCTCGTGTTTTTATTCGACCTCCACGTACTGCCGTAACTAACAGGATGATCGGGTTTTACAACCTTAAAAAAGACCACACGGGTCTTCCAATTCATAGCTGGTTTCAACTCTATCAGAGGTCTTAATCGGGCATTAGGGAAGATTCCATATAACAATATTCCTATCCGTATAATATCAAATCCCGCGTCCGGATGTTGTAAAAATCCTCCACTATTACAGACATGTGTAAGTGGCGTCTTAATATCCTTTTCTTTATAGAAGGTTAGGACTGATCTGAATCTTTCAATCTGCATATTGGAAAAACTCTGATCTTCTTCTTCTGCATTGGCGAGGTGTGTAAAAATCCCTTCTACATCTGAATATATACACAAGAGCGAAGCTTCTAATAACTTCTTGGCACTATAATAGTGCATACCGATCCGCTCCATACCGGTATCAATTTTTATATGCACCCTGGCCCTTTTTCCTAAATCTCTTGCGGTCGACTCAATTTGATCTAACTTTTCGACTGAAGATGCAGTAATCGTTAGGTCATGTTTTATAAACAAGGGGATTTGATTGCCGACGATGCCTCCTAAGACCAGTATAGGTGTTTTGATTCCAGCTTCTCGAAGCATGATTCCTTCTTCGAGGTACGCAACACCAAAGTAATAGGCGTTCATAACTTCCAGGTGTTTTGAAATCTCTATAAGCCCGTGACCATAAGCATTGGCTTTTAATATAAGCATCACCTTTGCATCTTTAGCCTTGATCCGGATCCTGTTATAGTTTTGCCTTATTGCTTCTAAATCTATCGTTAGAAAAGTGGGGCGTAACACAGTATCTGACAAAGTCTCCTGGTGTAACATGATAGATATAATGGCAAATGGCTAATCTTATTGCTTTATAAATGCTACTGTGTATCTTTTCTTGTTGTCAGATAATTCAAGAAAATACATCCCAGGATTCAAATTCGAAATATTCCGCTGCCAATTATTAACACCTGATGATACTTTGAGAGATCGACTATCCACGACTTTTCCATCGATACTAATAAGTCTGAGAACAGCTGAAAATCGCTCCTTTGCATTCAGATTTATTTCTATGAAATCATAAGCTGGATTAGGGCTTATAGAAAGTGAAAAATTGTCCGTCTGAATCTCTGTTACCGGATCTCTCCTGGCATCCGAATTGATCAATGAAAAGTCATCGGCAGAAGCTACTTCGACACCCCCGCTTTGAAGACTTGCCCTGCCACTAAATTCTTTGCGTTCGTATAATTCAAAATCATCTATAAACCACCCAATACCTTCTATAGGCTCTCTAAATCTCAGTGAGGTATATCTGAATCTGACCATAATATCTTGCCCCATATATTCCTGGAGATCTATAATAGTTGTGTGCCAGTCGCGTGCGCCTGTAAATGCTGGAAGCGTATTTCTATAGAGAAAATCGAAGGTAATTTGCTCTGTAATAGGATTCACCAAATAGTCCTCCGGAAAGAATGGAACCCAATTTTCTCCCTGATCAACAGATACTTCTACAGTACCTCCATCGATACCGAGCTGAGTACCATACTTTTGATCAAATCTCAATAATCGGCTATTTTCTCCTACTTTTATATCACCTGTACGTACAGCAAAAGACTGACCACCTATAGTATCTGAAGCTACCCTAAGAGAGAAAATACCAGATGAACTTTGTGATGTGGTCAATGCCCATCCTCGCAGATCTTCATTGGTTGTTGTCCTTTCAAATTGCACCGCTCCTTCCATCTCATCATAGACTAAGAAATCAGCAGCCTGGGCACCATCTGTTGATAATGAATAGTTCACCTCAAAGCTTTCTCCTAAGCCAAGGCTTCCAATATCAAAAGACAATATTCCATCATTTATTGATGCAATATCTTCTCTCGATATATCTGTCACCTGTGTGCCAGCAGGAATATCATCCATAAGTAGCACATCACTTAATGCCTCTTTAAAATTTTCTATTTTCAATGTTACTTTGATGGTATCCCCCGGATTAATTAGTGGTGTCATTTCTTTGGCCACTGTTACCTCGCCAAGACATCGGGCTGGAATTTTAAAACCATCGACATTGTCATATCTGTCATCTGCATCCCCTACAAAAGCATCTTCCCCTAACCCTCTTCGGGCAAATGCCGTCCAAATAAGACATTCATTTTCACCGAGATAATTAAGTTGATCGGCCTGAAGCAATGCATCCCTCCCTTCTAAAAAACTAGGATCACACTCTTGAATTTTAAGACCGTCAATCACCAATTGTACAGCTTTAAAATTACCCGATTCACTATCTAACCAAGTTGAATCATAACCATCCCGTTCTATCATCAACCAATATATATCCCAAAGTATAGTAGTCCATATTTCACCTACATCATGTGGTCGGGTAGAAGCCCTGATATGACTATGGATTTGTGGGTTCACAGTGAAGTTAGCACTATATGGATATCTTCTGATCCCCCTGCTTTCGCGTGTTTCGCCATTCACATAGGTACCAATACCCCTTGGAGTGCCTCCGACATCTTCTGGAAATTGAGTTAAAACCAGAGCAAAAAAATCACTGATTCCCTCTCCTGCCTGTTCATCGTTAGTCAGGCATCCGGATGTATTTGGTCCCCCGGCTAATCTCATAGAGATTCCATGAACGTATTCGTGCACAACTATTCCATTGTCAAAACCGGAAGACAGCTCCCTGGTCTCATTAAATCTTCCCGTGACCGTGCCCTGCTGTATCCGACTTTTTATAAGGGCACAATCTTCTTTTGATAAAAATAGCGAGGGGATATTTACTAAATCGGCATTGTCGCCAGCGGCCATATTTACAAGGGCTGCATTATCCAGGTTGTTACAGACAAGACAAGCTATTGCCCCTGCCTCCTGGGCAGCGTGAACTTTAAAACAGAACTCACAGGTAGCTCTGTCTATCATGGCAATTTTTCCCAGGATTTCTTCACCGTTGGTTATGGGTTCGCATGCATCGCGAATATCCCCTATACCATCTGTCACTAATACTATTTCTGCTGAGATCGGCTTATTCAGAGTAGGGCCAAAACTTGCATTGCCTGTATTAAAAAGACCAGAAATATCGCCTGGGGTCAAAATTTCAAAATCATTGCCAACTACCCACTTAAACATTTGCATACGGCCATTAGTGCCATCCCGGGGACCGGAAAAGTTGGCATTATTGGTGTCAGAACCGTCCAGGGTCTCTGCAAACACATAGTCTTGATCGCGACCTCCACGAGCATAATTGTTTTGTTGAAAGTTTCCCGCTTGCTCATTAAAACCAAAAGCATAGGACCAATCATGAACATAATTATTCCAGTAAAACAGGTTGGTCAGATCCGCGTTCAAATTGAAAACTGGTGTTTCGTCCCTGTCAAAAGGTGCGTCAAATATCAATCCTGAGTCGCTGAATGGCTCGGTCTCACCTGGAATATTAGCATCCAGAGTGTCCTGGTAGGCATGCACATTATTTCCTCTTAAAATACTGAAATCCGCTCCTTCTGTACCATTAATATCATGCCAACCAAAGGGAGAAGCAGTCGGATCAGCTGGATTAACTTCTAAGGTTCTTTCTCCTGAAAGTGGTGACTCAAGTGGAGGGGCAAATACCCGATACTGAGCACCATCATCAGCTTCATTAAGCTTTTGACTTCTTGATGGCAGTATTGGATGATGGACTACATGTTTCTGGCCAATTGCATGAGAATGATTATCGGACTCCAGGTTACAATAAACTGTGTTGTTTACCTGGTCTATAATTGTACCGGTTGAAGCATCTACTATGACTTCCCAATGATCGCTGTTAACACTTGGTGATATTTCAACCGCCCACGATTTCCTTAAATTTCCTTTTTTATCGGGAGCCCATAATTGGCGCACGAATACAGTACCTCTTGCATAAGGAAGGTTGGTTAGTTCATATTGATTATCCTTTCTTTGGTTGAGTCTGCCTTTCGACTTGCGTAATGGCATATTCAAATGTGTGGCCACGTGATAGACAGTTTCTTCTGGGCTAATTGTGCTTAAAGCATCATGGATTATAGTGTTTTGGGTATATAATCGTCCTTTTTTCAAAAGTCGGAAATTCCCTTTTATAGTTAAATTCCCTACAGCCTTAAATATTTCTGCACCTTGGTAGTATTGCTGAAAATAAGCATGGGTAACGCCATTGTGTTCGTCAATATAGTAATGTGTTAACTCAATTTCCTCATCACTTAGAGCGATGTCAACAAGAGCCAATTCTTCAAGAATGATTCTCTTTAGCTCTTCTTTTGATCTCTTTTGTGTCGAAAATGGCTGAGCGTCCAGGCCATTAACTTGTCCTACGAGTAGCAGGACAATTGAAATTCTTCCTAAGATGCGCTTTATCATAAATTGTCTATATACCTTTAACGGCTAAGATAGACTTTGACATGATATCGATTAGTTTATAAATTCTTAAAAAATAAATTTATTTCTTAAAATGCCAAAT
>JAJCYJ010000179.1 GCA_029262975.1 Saprospiraceae bacterium | reverse complement strand
GTATACAGGATATGGATATTTGCCATAGTGTTTGTTCATATATGATAAAGCCTCATCCATTATTTTTGGCAGCATCTTCCAGTTCTCAGTTGTCCGCTCGCCCGGTACATATGCGAAATAACACATGACACCATCTTTTGTCATATGTCGATCAATGACATAATCCCTATCTGCCGCCCAAAGAAAATCGTGTACATTTTCAGCTTTCCACTTCCAGCGCACTTTTTTGTCAGTTATCTTCTTTTCCTTTTCACCATACCCTCGTCCTATTTTATCAGCATTTTCCAGGATAGCTCCTGCGGCAAGAGTATATCTTCCATCTATTTCTATTTCTACTTCGAAGTCTCCCCAAACACCGTAAAATTCTCTTCCTACATAAGGATTGGCATGCCAGCCTTGATAGTCATATTCTGCTAATTTGGGATACCACTGAGACATAGAATAATCGATCCCTTCTTTGTTATCCCTGCCACTTCTGCGAATTTGCACAGGTACCTGGCTGTTAAATTTCATTTTAAGTGAAGTTGTCTTTCCAGGCATAATTGGCTTCGCAAGCGTAACTTCAAGGATTGTTCCTTCTACTTTATAGTGTGTTGGCTTACCATCCTGGAGCAATTCATCTATTTTGTGGTATCCAATTTCATTTTCATTCAGCTTGCTGATTCGATCCAGCACACGTCGATCTGGGTCAGCTATTGACCTGGATCTCTGATCCATCATACTATTAGGCTGAAATGCATTAAAATAAAGATGGTAAAAGACTTTATCCAGCGTATCTGGCGAATTATTCCAGTACTTTAAGTCCTGCTCTCCGATAAATTGATGGGTTGTGACATCAAAATCGATTTTCATTTTGTAATGAACTTTTTGCTGCCACCTGTCTGGCTGTCCTGTCAGACTTAGGTTGAAGATAAAAAGGACTGCGATGAAAAGATAGAATTGAGGAAGTTTCATATTGAATATATGTGAAAAGTAAGAGCGCAAAGTTAATAGAAAGTTAGATTGGTTTCTCTTAAGAACTTGTTAGCATAATTCTGGACTTTGATAGTGAACAGGTAGCGTAAATATTGCAGTCTGTCTTACAACGTGAGCGCTACAGCAGAACAAAGAAAAGCATAGCGATTTCGTTTATCATCTGATGTCTCCATGCCATATTGATGTGGACGGTGAGCCAATTCAGGTGATATAGTTGCTACACTTTTTTTTCCTTTTAGAATCTGATACTTATGAGTTTTGATCGAACCCTTAATTTTGAATATTTGCTTATCAGTAGTTTTAATGACATATCGCCTTGAGAAAAAGAATCCAGTCTTTTCGACAGTAGCAATCAGTTGTGTATCATAAGTAATCAAATATTGACCACCTCCTTTAAATGAGCGCTTTTCGATTTTTCCTATTTCTACATGGTAACGATCATAAATAATAGCTCGCTTTTTCATCATGAATGACTTGTTTTCTAATCGTAGAGCGACCTCTCCAATTTCAGTCTTAATTATCGCTTCTTTGCCATTATGCCAAAAGTCATTATCAAAAATGTAGATCATTCTTTTTATTCTTTACCAAGCTTAGAAAGCATAAAATTAAAAATAGAAACCGGGTCTTGTTGCTCTTTACGACAGATCAGCAATGTAATACGACAGAGTTTATAATGGGATATTGCCATGCTTCTTTTTAGGGAGGTGAGCTACTTTGTTCTGCAACATGCTGAAAGCTTTTATCAGTTTTCGTCTGGTTTCACGCGGGAAAATTACTTCATCAATGAATCCACGTTCAGCAGCACTATAAGGATTGGCAAATTTCTCTGCATATTCATCTTCTTTTTCCTTTAGTTTAGCGATCGGATCAGCTGCTTCGTTGATTTCTTTTTTAAAGATAATCTCGCTGGCACCTTTCGCACCCATTACAGCAATCTCGGCACTGGGCCAGGCAAAATTCATATCCGCTCCAATATGTTTGGAATTCATTACATCATAAGCACCTCCATAAGCTTTGCGGGTAATTAGAGTAACTCGCGGGACAGTCGCCTCGCTAAAAGCATATAATAATTTTGCTCCATTGGTGATAATAGCATTCCATTCCTGGTCTGTCCCGGGAAGAAATCCAGGTACATCTACAAGCACAAGCAAAGGAATATTAAAGCAATCACAGAATCGTACAAATCGAGCTCCTTTTTTAGAGCTGGCGACATCAAGTACTCCAGCAAGACTTAATGGTTGGTTACCGACTATCCCAATACTTCGACCTGCTAATCTTGCAAATCCCACAATAATATTATCTGCATATTCTGGATGGATTTCCATAAAGGAATTATCATCTGCTACACCCTTAATTATCTCTTTCATATCGTAAGGTTTCTGGGCGCTGTCAGGAATCACGGATGCCAATTGATCTCGAAACTCCTCCTTTATTTCGTATTGAATACGGGGTGTAGTTTCTTCACAATTCTGAGGCATATATCCTACTAAGTTCCTGATCTTCTTTAGACAATCCACATCATCATCGGCAGTTAAATGTGTTACACCGGATTTGGTTGCATGCGTATGTGCACCTCCAAGTTCTTCAAATGTCACTTCTTCATTGGTAACTGTTTTTACCACATTAGGACCTGTGACAAACATGTAACTTGTTCCTTCTACCATTACAGTAAAATCCGTCATTGCTGGTGAATAAACGGCACCTCCTGCACAGGGTCCCATTATGGCAGATATCTGTGGGATGACGCCAGATGCGAGAACATTTCTGTAAAATATGTCCGCATACCCGCCGAGTGATCTAACCCCTTCCTGGATTCTTGCTCCTCCAGAGTCATTGAGCCCAATAAGCGGTGCTCCTGTCTTCATGGCAAGATCCATTACTTTACATATCTTTTCAGCATGAGTCTCTGACAAAGAGCCCCCAAATACAGTAAAATCCTGTGCAAATACATAGACAAGTCTGTCATTAATTCTGCCATAACCCGTAACTACACCATCACCATAGTACACTTGCTTTTCCATTCCAAAATCCTTGGTTCGATGGGTAACCAGTGCCCCTATTTCCTCAAAAGAATCAGGGTCGAGTAAAATGTTCAATCGCTCATGTGCTGTTAACTTTCCCCCTTTGTGGTGTTTCTCAATTCTTGCTTTTCCCCCACCCTGACCGGATAATTCAAGTTTTTGTCTTAATAATTCGTCTTTCTCTTTCATCGAATCATCTATTCATGAACTTGATCATAATTTCTAAAATTTCAATTGCTGCTTTTGGAAATACTGTTCGCGGTCCATTATCCCAAGCTTCTGATGATTAATTTATTTCCTGATATTCATTAGGAGGGTTTAATCGTCAGGGGATAACAAGTATATCTCCTCTTCCTTTTTTTTCTATAGCCTTAATG
>JAJCYJ010000178.1 GCA_029262975.1 Saprospiraceae bacterium | reverse complement strand
GGAAGTATGCTAACAAATACCTGTCACTATTATATAAATATTTATATAGAAACTGATACTATTTTAGACCACTTGCATTTAATTGAAACCTCGGGCGGGAAAATATTGATTGGTCCAATAGATCGGACAGATTGAAAATCTCTTGGCTGGTCTCAAGATAGAGCGGGTAGTCCTGTTGGGTTGATTACTCCAATGATGAAATCCTATTACTTGAGATAAGAAGAAATACTTTATCAGAAAGTTACAAAATACACCTGGTGAAAGAAGTACACATTTTTGATTTTCTCTTAATGGCAATTACACTTTAATTGGAAAATGGATTGTCCTTCACAGCTCTAATATTTTGCCCGTCCTTTTCTCCTCTATATAAATGTATACACTGATTTGAGTAAATTTAGAAGTGCCACACATATAATCAATAATATTATTGTGGGTTGGACAAATATCATATCATATTCGTGATATTCAATAATAGCTGCATAAATCCATAAAATGAGAATTAGAAAAAACATCCTTGCATTATCTACAACTGAAAAGAATAATTTTTTTAGAGCCTTATTAATGTTAAAGGCAGAAATTGTAAATCCAGGAGCTGCTGTTGCTAATCAAATTAGCACCTATGATTTTTACGCAGCGTACCATCAAGCTATTTTTGCAGTAACCACCCCGGGAGAAGCTTTTAATATAAATGGCGGACATGGGGGTCCCGCCTTCGGACCCTGGCATCGAGAATTACTAATTCGATTCGAATTGGACTTGCAGCGTATGGTCCCGGGAGTCATGCTACCCTATTGGGATTGGACAGATCACGTTGGTACAGAAAATGAATTTTTTACCGATGATTATTTCGGACCTGATGGTGGCCCTGGAGGTGTTGGCGGAGGCATTGTTGAATCAGGATATTTCGCTTTTGATGCTCCGGGTACCGGGACTAATCCAACACCCGCCCCAGCTTGGTGGCCCGTGGGTCTGGCAGGTTGGAGGATTTCTTCGCTTCTGGCAGAAGGCCAGGGAACTTCTCTTCGACGTTTTCTTGGTAATACCGAAACTCCCGGTCCAGATCCTTTTATTGGGCTAGCAACACAGGCACAAGTAGCTGTTCTTATGCAAAACAATGTGTACACAGGAGCGGGATTCCGAGGAGATATAGAAGGACAAGATCCTTTTCACAATTTTGTACATCGATGGATATCCGGGCACATGGAAACAGGTGCTTCGCCTAATGATCCCATCTTTTTTCTACACCATTGTAATATAGATCGGTTGTGGGCCATGTGGCAAATGGATGGTCATTCCGGAACCGGAGCAAATGCATATCCTGCAGCAAATATTTATAGTACAGGTCATAATCTAAATGATCCAATGTGGCCATGGGTAGGGGCTACACCGGGTTACAGCGTCAGTATCAACGCTTTGGTTAATTCTCTTTTGCCCGATTACAGTACTGATCCTGCACGATCTCCGGCTGATGTCTTAAATCACCGCGATATTTCTGTGGATGTTGGAGGTGTGATCAGTCAAGTTGGATATAGTTATGATACAGAAGTCGTAGTCGGTGTTGCATTGGATAAAAGTGGCAGTATGTCAGGCAATACACCCGATCCTATGACAGGTGCGGGTTCAGTAACCAAATGGGAGGCAGCTCGGTTAGGTGTTACTCATTTTTTACAAGATTGTGAAGCAGCTTATAGTGCCTGTGAAGCTTATGTAGTATCTGGCATACAAACTTTCACAACGGCTGCAGGTACACCAGTATATGATCCAGTTATTGCAGCAGTTCCTCCTTATGGGCTGGTAAAAGTTGGAAGCAACTATAGTGCTGCTGACTTTACAGCAGCGGCTGCTCCTTTAACTCCGGGCGGAGGCACTCCATTAGCCGGTGCGTTAACCGAAACGGAAGACGATATGGTCAGACCACCTCTGAGCAACTTACCCACTGACGATCCAAGATATATGTATGTGTTAACAGATGGCAAAAGAACGGCTGGTCCACTTATGAGTTCTCTAGGTACTCCTGAGTTTCCAAATACTACCATTTTCGCAATGGGATTTGGCGTAGGAAGTGGATGGAACGGTGTAGATTATACAACGATTGCAGACCTGGTGACCAAGGGAGCTACTGCTCCGATAGGAGTCAACCAGGTTTTTCATGGTGATAATGCAGGAACAATCAACAAGTTTTTTACAAATTCAATTGCCGCCACTATTGGATATACTCCAGTGGTAGATCCATTATATGAACTTTTTCCAGGAGAAAATTCAATGACTCCTTTTCAAGTGACTTCTCACGATGCATCCTTTTTTATCTCTGTATTAGGATTCGATTATAATGATAAGAATTGGGCCGTGATGTTGAAATCTCCAAATGGCAAAAGTTATATGGCGGAGACACAGGCACCTGTCTTTATTACGATTAAAAAAAGAAATGGAAAATTTTCTATATTCTTAAATCGAAACGGAGCGTTAGATGCAGATTGGATCGGGCGGTGGCAGGTAATGGTGACTTATAAACCACGAGCAGCATTTATAGGCATGGTTATGTTTTCGCCGTGGCATCATTTGATTCCTACCGGTGCGCCCAGGGTACAAGGTCCAATTTATACACGAGTCAATGAATCGGCAAAAAAATCCACACTGCAAAGGCTATCCAAACCCAGGCCCGGAAATTTACGGCATCCTCAAGTGGGGATTAGCTCTCCAAAAACCGATTATCCTGGTTCTGTAGCGGTTGATATTTATGCAAAAACGAGATTGAAGATTGACTTGAGTGTTGGGCCTGTCATTCAATTTGCAGGCGATAAGCTAACCGCTCAAATAACAATTGATACCGGGGGGAAAGGAAAAGTTTCACAACTAAACCTTATCGGTAGAGCGATTTCGCCAGGTTACAGTATTGGTAATTTGTTAGCAAAAACAAAATTGAAATTACCCGTAAGAGATTCTAAAGCTAATATCAACAAAGAGTTTAATGAGCTTGCATTTCTCATGCAATTTGAAAAAGAAAATCCGGATGAAATTACAGTGATTGATCGCGAAGTGAAGTTTGCCAGAAATCGTAAAGATTTGGGATTTAGCGCCAAGATTGAGCATACAAAGTTTCCGGGTGTCTATTGGATATCTGCAAGAATAGAAGGGATGATTACACCAGAAAATGGTAGACCCGAACGATTTAGCAGAATCATTAATAGCCAGGTTGGTCTGGGTATTCGAATTGATGAAAAGAGTTCAAAAGCCGCCTTACATTGGTTAGCTCCTAATCAATTTGTTGTACGTTTTGTTGCAGCAGACAAAATTGGAAATTTAGCGGCCTGGAGTAGAATGGAAACGCCCAAATTATTGTATAAACATAAGGAGATAAAAGCTGAACATTCTTTTACAAACGATGGATGGCATGAATTGAAAGTTTCGTTGGAAGGCAAAAAAGTGGCGTTAGATAAACATGGTAATTTACTAAAGGGTGCCAATATTGCAAATGTTTCAGGAGAAATTCTAAAGATTACAAAATCAATTGAGAATAGCTTCAAATTGAAGATAGGTGGTTCTCAAATTTCGGTCTTTGTTCCTCGCTTTGTAGCTGATACGAAAACAAAAAAAGTCTTTCCTGCAGGTAGCGCAGAAAGTTTTAAAATTCCAGTTTTACGACGTCAAACTTTTTCTACTTATGAAAAAGCGTTGTCTCTGGGATTTAAAGATGGCCGGTCTAAATAGTTAACATTATGGGTGGAGGGAGGACTTAGGTGAAACGTCTGTGTCAAATTTGGCCTTACAATTAGAATATATTTGGAAGCCTTATTTCGAGTATACGAATAGAGTTTTAATGCTACAATTTATTCAATTGACATAATTTTCATTTTTCTAATTTATCGAAAAACAACTTAGGTTTCGAAAGTTAGAAAAGAATTACAATTAGATTGTATTAGCACAGATGTTTAGTCATTCAGTCTTTAAGCTTTAAGAAAGAGTAAATAGAAAATTCAATAAGTCCATAAACTATCTGCTCGAATATAAATCTGAAGTCAGTAGATTCAGAAAGTGTGGATTTAGAGAGAACTACACAGAAGGATTTAGTTTGAATTGAAGAATTGTGCACTCACTATTTCTTCCTAAATCTTGCCATCGCTGCGGACCAATGGGTAGTTCTTTTGAGGCCATTGTTTAATGAAATACTCTAAACGGTATCTTTGCTGTAGTGAAAAACAATTTAAAGGTTGGTCAGTAATATGAAGAACGAAAAATACTTAGGCTTTGGGATAGCGATTGGTCTGGCATTGGGAAGCATAATAGGAATGATAGTGGACAATATTGCATTATGGATTTCGGTGGGTATCGCAATCGGGGCAGGAATAGGAGGAAGGCTTGATCGAATGAAAAAAAGTGATGAAGATAAATAAGGTTAGATAATATCAATAAGGCCGGGATATTCTTGATCTCAGATTAGCATGTACTAGCAAAAATACTGACAGTTCATATTCAAGGTGACATTTCTTCGAGAAGATTCGAAGATTTATCTAATCACGTGTAAACCACAATTGACTGCGAGGAAAAGAATCAGGCTCATATTCTAAGTGAGAAATAACGAAGGTTATTCTTTACTCTGACTTTACAAGGGATTGTCTCGACTGCTAATTATTTCGATGACTTTCTGACTATCAAGATCTCATCATCACTAAAGCGCATCCATGCGAAGTCATATACATGGTGATAGGTCTTGCCATGTTTATTTACAGTATACTTAGTAATATAATTATAGTTGAATTTCTTACGGTCCAATACCATGGACGATATCTTCTTCTGACTGGTATGCTTACCCATCGCTTCAAGTAGAATGGTTCTATTGCGATGAAGAATCTTGTCAATAGTTCGGGTATGTTGTGGATTGGTCGCTTGCAGTTTGCGATGATATATGGTCTTACAGGATATACTACAAAAGACCTTATCAGATCTTCCACTAAAACCTTGCTTGCATAAGCGACACTGTCCTTTCATATCATAGAAGTGTTCAGAATTATAATAAGTCCCGTCCAAGCGAGCTTACAGCAATATTATTCGATACACAACGGTTAAGGAACACTTATTATTATAATTCATTGATTATCTGTTGTTTAACGTCCACTTTTCTTCTATCTTATTGACATGGAAGCAATCATTTACATATGTATGCCTCATGCCAAGCGCATTAAATTTCATATCCCATATAAGCGAACTGAATGGCGTATGCAGATCAAACAACTTAACTCTTCTTTCTATCATCCGCAACAGAAGTTGTGGAGCGTTATCAATACACCTGAGATGGCAAACAAAATCAAAGAAGTATTTGGGAAAGACTACCGTAATGTTGAGAGCGCCCCTAAAGGCAAGCGGCCCTATACGGAGCTCAATGAAGCTGAATCTATGATAATTGCTGAGGTAGAAAAGAAAATTATTCTCAAAGGATATAGTGCACATACCCGCAATTCATATAAAAGTGAGATGATCGCATATCTGACCTATCATCGAGGACAAGAAATAGAATCCTTATCTAAGAAACAAATAGAATCTTATATCTATCATCTTCTTAAAAAATACAGAATCTCTGAGTCACGTCAGAACTTAGCAATCAATGCAATCAAGTTTTACTACGAGCAAGTACTTGACAAAGACCGTACATACTACGATATACAAAGACCTAAAAAATCTAAAACGCTTCCAAATGTCCTTAGTCAAGAGGAGGTGATGCGTCTTTTAAAAGCACCCGAAAATATTAAACACAAAGCAATATTGACAGTTCTCTATAGTGCTGGTCTGCGCCTCAATGAAGTCATACAGCTAAGAGTTGAAGATATTCATTCTGATGAAGGTTTCATATTTATCAAAGGAGCCAAGGGTAAGAAGGATCGTAAAACAATACTAAGTCATTATTTATTAAAACTCTTAAGACAATACTATATAAAACACAAGCCAGCCTACTGGATGTTTGAAGGTGCAAGTGGCGGACAATACAGTGCTACCAGTATAAGCAAGATATTCAGAAGAGCTGTAACCAGAGCAAAGGTCAATGCTTGGGCCACACCACATACTTTAAGACATTCGTTTGCCACACATCTACTACAACAAGGCGTTAATCTCCGAATCATTCAGTCTATGCTCGGGCATTCAAGCGCAAAAACCACTCAAATCTATACCCACGTTCTGAATATCAATAACAAAATAGTGAAGAGCCCCTTAGATACAATAATGCATAAAATGTAACTTGTAACATATAAGGGATATAAATACCAGTGGTGGTGTTTATCCAAATGTTGGCGGTAATATAACGGAACCGAAAACCGACCACTAATTTCCAAAAATTTTAATTGAAAAATTTGTGCAGTTAAATAGTTGCACTTATATTTGCAGTCAAATAACTGCGTAATGAAATTAAGAAGAGATGTTTTCCAAGCCATTGCTGACCCAACTCGAAGAACAATCATTTCTTTGGTTGCACTACAAGCTTTGACACCAACTGCGATTGCCGAAAATTTTGATTATTCAAGGCAAACGATTTCAAAGCACATTCAAATCCTCACCGAATGTGAAATTTTGGAACAGGAACAAAAAGGGCGAGAAATCTACTATCACCTAAACCCAAACGGAATGAAAGAAATAGCGGAATTTATCGAGCCTTTCAGAAAATTATGGGACGACCGATTTAACAAATTAGAATCGGTAATGAAGAACTATCAATCAAAAAAATAAAATATGGAACAAAAAACAAACGTCATAGCCGAAGACGGTAAACAGGAAATTCTTATTACAAGAACATTTGACTTGCCGTTAGAACTTTTGTTCAAAGCATACACAGAACCAGAGTTAATTGAGCAATGGATGGGAACAAAAGTGTTAAAATTCGACTTTCAGAAACACGGTAGTTTCCAATTTTCAACTTCCGACCTAAAAGGCAACAAAATCGGATTTAATGGTACGATACACGACTTTATAACAAACCAAAAAATCATACGAACTTTTGAAATGGAAAATATGCCTTTTGGCGTTCAACTCGAAATTTACGAATTCGAGGAATTGTCCGAAAACACAAGCAGATTAAAACAGAATGTAATCTATCAATCCGTAAACCACAGAGACCAAAATCTAAAACTTCCATTCAAACAAGGTATCAATTGGGCACATAACC
>JAJCYJ010000177.1 GCA_029262975.1 Saprospiraceae bacterium | reverse complement strand
ACCCCCAAATTTTAATGCCACTAAAAAATACCCGATTATCTTCTATGTCTATGGTGAACCTGCCGGTTCCACGGTTCAGGATGCGTGGCAAGGCGGAGATCTTTGGCATCAGTTTTTAGCACAACAGGGATATGTTGTGGCCAGCATAGATAATAGAGGAACCCGCACACCGCGAGGAAGAGATTGGAGAAAGTCGATTTATGGCCAAATAGGCATACTGGCTGCACATGATCAAGCAGCGGCCGCAAAGCAATTATTTAAGAAATTTAGCTTCATAGATACCACCAGGGTGGGTATGTGGGGATGGAGTGGCGGTGGTCAAATGACCATGAATTGTTTATTCAGATATCCCGATATTTATAAGTCCGGATTGGCAGTATCGTTTGTTTCTGATCAAAGACTTTATGACAATATTTACCAGGAGCGATACATGGGATTATTAGAAGACAATGAGGCCAATTATATTGCCGGATCACCGATCAGTCATGCGAAGAATCTTCAGGGAGACCTCATGATTATGCATGGAACTGCAGATGACAATGTTCACTATCAAAATTTTGAACGATTAGCCAATGAGTTGATTAAGCATAACAAGATGTTCGATATGATGTCCTATCCCATGCGATCTCATGGCATCTGGGAACGTGAGAATACATCTTTGCATTTAAGAAAAACGATGGCGAGGTATTGGGATAGGGTATTTGAAGGTGAATGATAGCCCAAGCTTTACTAACCCTTTTAAAGTTTAGTAAAGCTCTTATAAAAGTGCTGATGATTGATCAGATTATTTAAATAGTCAATTTGTATTACCTTGGAAGTGATACAAAAAAACGAAGGGATATATTCCATCGCCTATCGTTACTCTCTAAAACTTAATGATTCTTTATCTTTAACAACAATAGTCTTCATCGGCATAATAAAGCAGAGGTTTTAAATGGCATGTGCCATTGGTCAAAATCTCATGTATGTCTGACTATCAAGAGATTACTTAAGTCTGTTGGCCCTATTCGTAAATCACAGCATCAAATAATTTAGTCTGGTTATGGCCAAAATAGTAAATCGTCTAAAGAATTCTTTGATAAAATATAGTGGTGTAATAAATTACCGAACGTTTATTTCTGTTTTCATTTCTATTTTGGCAACATGGATATCTTATAGGTATAAATTGATTTTCAATTTAGATTTGACACTCATTTCTGTTGCTGTCGTCTTCCCACTGGTTTTTACATTAGATATTGCATTCCAGAGAAGAGAAAAAGCGCTGGAACATTTAGGAAGAGCAAAAGGAGCGCTTTCTGCGATCAAGTATTGTTTTTCCTTTTCAAAAAATGTTGAAAATGCCGAAAAGGAAAAAATATACAACCAGGTTGATCATGTAAAGAAGGAACTGATTGCATTTTTATTTTCTGATTCTAACGATAAGGAGAATCTAAATATGTCAATTAGTAAGATTTAGGCTTCTATCATAAAACATAGGGAATCAATTGGAAGAAGTCTATCGTTAAGAGTTTATAGACTCATGCGAGATGTTATCATGGGTATAGAGAATGCCATTTCGATAAAAGTTCATCGCACACCTCAAAGTATACGGGCATATTGTGAATTATTCATTTATGTATTTCCTTTTTTTATGCTCCCACGCTCATAAAGAATATTGAATATCAAGATATACAACTTGGAGAGATAATCAATAGTCCGGATATCCTATATGTTCAAAATCGGTTTGATATGATAATTTACGGATTGAATATTGTTCTTTCTTTTTTTCTTATCACTCTTTTTAACATCCAGGAGCAGATTGAAAACCCATTTGATCAGGATGGAATGGATGATATTAAATTAGAGAATTACGAAATTGGTTATTAGCCGAAATTGAATTTTCAAAGATTCTTTACTAAGTAGACGCCATTTTTCCTATAGCTTCCTTTATCACCTCGTAGTGAAATATCTTGTTGACTTTTCCTCTGAAGTTGTCAAAAGGTTGGACAATCACCACAAAGTCAGGAAAAGCAGTTTTGAGATTGGCCCATATCAATTTTTGACTCTTTTGTTAATTATTGCATTTTTAGAAAGAATCCAGTAAACGAGGTAAGTAAATCAATTCTTCATTTGAGCATACATTGGCTCCAACTCAAGAATAGAGATACCCGGCAAGACAGACGACATCAGATTACTTTACTGGAACTAAAATCTTTTTGAATGAATCCTTTATTGATTATTGGCGCCCTCATCGGGCTATTTCTTCTTGGTGGCATACGCATTATTTTTGAATATAAAAGAGCTTTAAAATTCAGATATGGTAAATACATCAAAACATTACAACCAGGGTTTAGATGGATAATTCCCTTTATTGAAACTATTCAAACAGTAGATATTCGGGTAATTACTTTTAATATAGATTCTCAAGAAGTGATGACCGAAGACAATCTACCATGTAGTATAGATGGTGTAGTGTTCTTTAAGATTGACGACCCTGTGAAGGCAGTTTTGGAAGTGGAAAAATATACGTTTGCTATAACACAATTAGCACAAGCCGCGCTAAGAGATGTTTGTGGAAAAGTAGAATTGGACACGATTCTTTCAAAACGAGAATAGATGGATAAGAATATCAAAGCGATTGTTGTAAAGGAAACTATGGAATGGGGAATTGAAGTTATCGACGTCAAAATTAGAGACATCCAACTACCAGAGAATATGAGGAGAATGATGGCGAACCAGGCGGAGGCCGAACGTTCCAGAAGAGCAAGAATTATCTTGGCGCTTGCAGAGGAACAAGCAGCTGGAAAGATCATCGATCAATCGCCTTCTGCTATAAAATTAAGGCTCTACCAAACACTTGCAAATATCGCTTCAGAAAAGAACTCTACTATTCTTTTTCCTTTTCCTGAAGAAATGTTTCCAAAAAATGTACCGAAGAAATAAAAGTAGAGTGTTGGGAATATGAGTAGTTGAGGTGTACATACCTCACTAGCATTTTTAAATTATTCCAGTTTGTATTTGTGCAGCAGAAAAATCTTCCCCTTCAATTGGGTTATTGTTTAATCAAGACAGCATTGATATTTGACCGATGTGTGCTAAAATATCAGATAAGGGGCCTTGTAATAATTACTTTGAATAATTCATTGACAGATCTTTTTCTCCAAGCAATTGGTCTAATTGTTTCAATTCCATATTGAACCTTTCAATTTCTATTTTTAATTTTAGTTTTTCAGGAATTATTTTGACACGCCTTTCTTTTAAAATATAAATTCTTGCCCCATTAAGGACCTGATACATGTGGTTAATAATTTCAATTGGCGATATACTTCCTTTGCTTAAGGTATAATCGCCAAAGTCGTGAGCAGCATATTTTACGGATTTTTTGAATCTATAATTGATGGATGACAAGTTGTGCCGTAAAAATTCATTCTTCATCTTTCTTTGATTTTTTAGCTTTACTGATGTATTCATTTTTGTCGAAAGACGGATTATCAAATATGCACTTAATGTTTCAGTAGAAGTTGAATCAAGTTTAAATAATTCGCCATTATAAAACTTAAGGTAAAAGTAATTGTTGAAGTGATGAAAACGAAATAATAGATTACCTTCATTTCTAAAACTTAAAGCTCATACAACTATTTCTTGTTTGGTTGGGTAAGAGTTTTTTCAATTTCTTTTTTTACAATAACAAAGCGAAATACGCCAAGGACAGTTAGTATTTAAATAATTATTGGCTGATGTGTATTACAGTTAAATCCATTGTTCATAATCTCCTCGATTTGAACGCCAAAAGAATGCTTAAAATTTCTGTAAATAAAAGTGCTGTTCCTGACACCAGGAACAGCACTTGGCTAAATAAAAACTGCCTATGATAACTTTATTCTATAGCTACGATTTCTCTGAAGAATTCATTATTGACTAAAATGGAAAATTGATATTCTCCAA
>JAJCYJ010000176.1 GCA_029262975.1 Saprospiraceae bacterium | reverse complement strand
GCCAGAATAAAAAATATCTAAAATATGCTTTGCCTCCGGTTCTCCTTCTGGTCTTCTTATTATTCGCAGCTCCAAGTCTGATTAAAGATAGTACTTACAGGATAATCAATAACAATAAGTCATTTGAACGAGCGGCTCCTTTTACGTTTATTTTTGATCAAGCTGATTATGAAGTTGTACAGTTTGATGATTATCGTTTACACATCAAAGTAGAGGGTGATCGATTGCCAAACGAAGCTTTTATAAAAGTGGACGACTACGAATACCGCTTGAATAAAGAGTCAGCTAATCAATATTCTTATCTATTTACTAATGTGAGGTCAGATGCTAAGTTTTCTGTCTACGCCGGCAGATATGGAAGTGACGATAAAATATTAAAGGTGCTTCCAAAACCCAAAATGGTGGATTTTCAAGTTGCACTTACCTATCCAAGATATACTAACAGAGGCTCTGAAATCTTGCAAAATTCAGGTGATTTTGCAGTTCCTGAGGGGACACGGGCTGAGTGGAAATTTGATACAAAAAGCACTGATAATATAACCTTGCGATACGGAAATGATGAACCTGTTACATTAGAGAATTCAGGTTCTGTCTCTTTTGCCTACAAAAAGTCTATTTATAACGACGCTGCATATCAGGTAGCCTTGAGCAACGAGCGTGTATCAGAAGGAGACTCACTATCATTTTTTATAAATACTATAAAAGATCAGTTCCCTCAGATATCTGTGGATATTATAAAAGATAGTCTGGAGCAAAATATATATTACTTTATCGGAAACGCTTCTGACGACTATGCCATATCTAAATTACAATTTGTATACGAGCATCTTAATGATAACGGAAACTTAATTTCCAAAGGAGAAAAGAATCTTGAAGCTGCGATCAGTCCACAAGTAGACTATGATTATGTTTTAGATATTTTAGATTTTGGCCTGAAGCCAGGTGAAAAACTTACTTATTATTTTGAAGTCTTCGATAATGATGGCGTTCATGGTGCTAAATCGAGCCGCACTTCTGTTATGGCACATGAAAAGAAAAGTCTTGAAGAATTGAAGCTTGATGAAGAAGCTAATGAAGAGAAAATAAAAGATAAATTAAAGGATGGCATTGAAGAGTCAAAAAAAATCCAGGAACAGCTAAAAAAGCTTCGAGAGAAATTATTGCAGAAAGATCAACCCGATTGGCAGGATCGTAAAGAATTAGAAAAACTGCTTGAACGGCAACAAGAATTACAAAAAAATCTGCGTGATATCCAGGAGGCAAATACCCAAAATATAAAGAACCAGGAGGAAATGAAAACCATGTCTCCTGAGATGATTGAAAAACAACAAAGACTTCAAGAATTATTTGAAGAGACTGTCAATGATGAAATGCAGGAGCTGATGAAGCAAATTCAAGAGCTGATGCAAGAACTCAATAAAGAGCAGCAGATAGAAATGATGGAAGAGTTTCAAATGAATGAGGAGCAACTCGAAAATCAAATGGAGCGACTTGAAGAATTGTACAAGCAATTAGAAGTAGAAAAGGAATTGAATGAAGCTATGGACAAGTTGGAAGAGTTAAGCGAGAAACTTGACCAACTTAGTGAAGAAACAAAAGAAGAATCAAAACCTTCAGAAGAATTACAAAAGGAACAAGAGGATATAAATGAAGAGTTTGACGAGCTCAAAGAGGACATGAAGGAAACATTTGAAAAAAATGAAGAATTAGAAAAACCTCAGCCACTCAGTAATGACATGCCGGAACAAATGGAAGAAGTGAGTGAAGAGCTTAGTGAAAGTCAGGAACAATTGGAAAAACAAGAAAACCAAAAAGCTTCTGAGTCTCAAAAAAAGGCATCGCAGCAGATGAAAAAAATGGCTGCCGGAATGCAAAATCAAATGCAGGCCGGGCAATCAGCTCAAATGAATGAAGATATTGAAACGATCAGACAGCTATTAGAAAATCTTGTTACATTATCCTTTGACCAGGAAGGTTTGGTAGGTCATATCAATCGTACCGTAGTAAATACACCAAGATATGTTGAACTTCTTCAGGAGCAAATGAGGATTAAAGATGACTTTCAGGTTGTTCAGGATACCCTTGTAGCTCTGGCTAAAAGACAACCTGATATTGAGACTTATGTATTAGATAAAGTTAGTGAAGTCAAACATAATTTATCTGGCAGTCTTGTTCAATTAGAAGATCGTAAAAAACCGGAAGCCAATCAAAGCCAAAGGACCACGATGAAGAATCTGAATGATTTGGCACTGATGTTGTCTGAGAGTATGGAGCAGATGCAACAACAGATGGCTGGGATGATGGCCGGAAGTCAAATGTGTCAAAATCCAGGCAGTAAACCTGGTAAACAAGGTAAGGCTGGAAAGGTGCCAGGTGATAAAATATCAGAGGGTCAGGAAAAAATGAGCGAACAACTCAAAAAAATGATGGAGCAACAAAAAGGCCAACAGCAATCCGGTGGTAAAGGCAATAGTGCTAGGGATTTTGCTGAAGCCGCTGCCAGGCAAGCTGCACTGAGAAAAGCGCTCCAGGATCTTGGAAAGGAACAGCAGGAACAAGGTCAAGGTGCCTCAGATCAACTCCAACAAATAATGGACGAGATGAACAAGCAAGAAATTGATCTTGTTAACAAGCGTCTCGACAATGAAATGCTCACAAGACAACAGGAAATATTGACACGCCTCTTAGAAGCAGAAAAAGCTCAAAAAGAAAGGGAATTGGATGATAAGCGCAAATCAGAACGAGGTGCTGATACTACGAGAGAGTTCCCTCCAAGTATAGAAGAATATATCAAAAAGAGAAAAGCTCTTTTAGAGCAATATAAATATGCATCCCCTGAAATGAAGCCCCACTATAAAAAATTGGTTGATGAATATTATAAAAAACTAAAACGAGCATAACCGACTGGATGGGAAATCAAACGCTAAAACTGCCATCAAGCACTCAGAGCATTTGTAGATTAGAAGAATTTATTCAATGCGTGGCATCTCAATATAATATATGTCAGGATAAATTTCCGGATATATTGATAAGCCTTACTGAGGCTGTGAATAATGCCATTATTCACGGAAATCAGGAAAATGAAAATAAATATGTCCATATCGTCCTGGATGAAACCAGCAAAGGCCTGGCATTTACAGTTCACGACGAAGGACCTGGCTTTAACCCGTTGAATCTACCTGACCCAACTAGCCCGGAACAGCTTGAATGTTGCGGTGGCAGAGGTGTTTTTCTGATGAATCAATTAGCGGATGAGGTGAGATATCTGAATGACGGCCGAACTGTGGAGATGCATTTTCGCGTATGAGTAAATGCTCTATTGAAGTATTTACCGAAGATGTCGATTACAACTATCCAAATCTGACCAATCTTAAAGACTGGATTCGTGCTTCCCTCAAAACCGAAGAAAAGTCATGCTCCTATATAAATATTATTTTTTGTTCTGATAAGCACCTCT
>JAJCYJ010000175.1 GCA_029262975.1 Saprospiraceae bacterium | reverse complement strand
CAAGTATTTGGTTATGAATATTTCACGCTGTGTATTTATGTGTGACGACATACTCTTTGTCATTTCTTATCACGGCGAAAATTCTTGATAAAAGTTTGTTTCTAATGATGTTCATTGTGGACATTTTGCTTTTCCCCTCAGCGATTCTCTTTTGATAGTAGAGTTTTAGTTCTGGATCTGATTGCATGGCCGATGAAGCGCCCCGCTGGTACGAGCCTCTGACTCGTGTCCAATCAAAATCGTCTCCTGACGAAATATCAGAACAATTCCGTTTGGCAACCGATAAATAATTTATAATCAACCTTCACATCTTTTCTAATTGTTCAATACCCAATCTTGATACCAGCTGGTACGAGCCTCTGACTCGTATCCAATCAAACTCGTCTCCTGACGAAATATCAGAACAATTCCGTTTGGTACCCCGTAATTAATTTTTAATCAACCCTCACTTCTTTTCTGATTATTCAATTTCCAATCTTGATACCCGCTGGTACGAGTCTCTGACTCGTATCCAATCAAACTCGTCTCCTGACGAAAAATTAGAGCAATTCATTTTGGCACCCGGTAAATGAAACTCAATTATTAAATATAGGCCTGAAGTTACAAACTTCAGACAGCGAGAAACGTCGACAACAGGTCAAAAGTTACAAACTTCAGACAGCGAGAATCTTCCATCAACGGAGAAATTATTAGGACTAAGTCGATATACTTATCTTTTACCCCTCTTTTGCGCTCCATGAAGTCTTTAAGACCAAGGATGAAATCAATGCAATAATCAGCCCTATCAGAAATACCGTAACAAATAGAATGAAGCCCTGAAACAATGGAGAGAAAACATACTCTGGCATAGCTTCCATCTGGTTCTGTATTTTATTCCATTCTTCCATGCCCACGCTCTTCTCATACCATAACATAAATTCGTCAGTAGAAATTAGAAAAAAAAGAGCGCCATATATAAACATTATAAAGGATGCCACTAAAGCAATCCCCACACCTACTTTTAATCCTTCAGCAAAAGAAACTTGTCCATCATTGAGCTTCTTTTTGAAATATAAAATACCGGCCGGTATCGTCAATAAGGACACTATCATCGAACCATATCCGAATAATTCTGAAGCATGATAACCAAATGCCTGACCAAATACCCACCAATTAAATAACCCCAATACTACTAATACACAGCCCGCATACAAGCCATATCGAATAATTAATTTCTTCATAATCTTTTATTTCAAAAGAATGAAAATTTTGGTTGGTAAGTATAGTACTAAAGTACGCATTTATCTAAGTTTTATAAATCAATACTTTAGTACCGGAAATAATTTACAGCAGGTTGTGCTCTCGGGCTATTTGGATGGCGTGGGTTCGCCTCCGGGCATTTAATTTCATAAGTACATTAGACACATGCCCTTTTACAGTACTTTCGCTTATAAAAAGAGAATTCCCTATTTCCATATTAGAATGTCCTTTTGCCATCAATCCCAGAATCTCATATTCTCGTTTGCTCAAACCTGTTAGTTCTAATTGATATGCATCAGGCAAGCCAGTCGAAGCATTCTGTAATTTATTATTCGAGAAAAGTCTACTTAATATATACCCCACAGATATGAATGAAATACCCATTATCGCTAAAAATATCTCGCTACTTTGTCCACTGAGGAGCAATGAAAATTTACTCATTTGAAAAAGCAAAAAAACGGCTATCGCCAGTCCTCCGAATATTAATATTGTTCTTTTCATAATAAAAAGATGCTTATCACTAAATAGTGCAATTAATAGCAATTTCTAATTACTCTGCTGTCCATAGTGGATTACCTGCTCGTATATATTTGACCGGCACCTGGGTAATAAATCCTTTTAACCATTCAGCACAATATTCCATACCCGGATCTTCAGAATCTGCATGACCCATTACAATCAATGCCTTTGGCATCCCTAATTCATTCATATCCCGGACATATTCTACTGTCTCCCACTCGCGACTTTCTCCTACTATAACTGCTTCTACCCCACTTTGATTGAGCATTTCTATTTGTTTGTCAGAACCCCAGGCGCCTGGCACGATGCCTACCGTAGTCAATGACATCGCAGGGTTCCCCACAACTCTGACTGTGCTCGTGCCAAATTTTTCCGCTATACTTTTTGACAATTCTTCTACTGTAGTTTTTGGAATATTGAATATCATCTGATCGCTATCTCCATATTCTTGCCAGCCCAAAGTATTTATTAATCCCATGTTGATTCCATCAGGACGAGTCTTATGCCAATAGTCATGGAATCTAAAAATCGTAATATTCGCATCATTTATATATTTCAATTTGGCTTGTTGGACGGGATCATTTTTCAGCGGCTTCATGTCATCATAATGATTATAAAATGTAGGTTCGTGTGTGATGATCAAGTTTAATCCCTGGGCCTTCGCTTTTTTTATAACTTCCATAGTCGCCATAAAGGTTGTGGCTATGCCGGTTACTTCATTGTCCAGCGCACCTGTTTTAATTGTATCAATCGGACCACCACCCCATTCACAGGTCAGGTTTTGTTTTATTTGATTGAGTACCTGATTTACAGTTAGGGCACTTGCAGTGTTCTCTAATTTTTTATCTGGAATTATAGTTTTGGGCTTTTCTTTAAACCCAAAGACAGTGAATACCAAAATTATAATAAGTAGTGTATAATTATATTTCATACGAGTCATCGATGCTAATTTGTTAGTCATTTACAATAGGTTGTTTTATAAAGAGTCTAGGATTTTCATAGTAATTTCATTTGTCCTTTTTTGCTTGACCCAAAAAAGAACGAAACCTGCCTGCCCTTGCGGGCACCGCAGGCAGGAAAAGGCACTTTCCGTAATGTTTCTCTTCCTTCGTCAGACCACAAGTAAAACACTAAAATCGGTCCAAGGTTTCCCGATTTTTCTACGTGTTTCACATGTTGAAACGTACGGAAAGAAGTGAAAAAGGAGATTAAATACAATCTTCATTTTTAAAACTTTAAACCTAACTCATTCCAAAAAAAGATTTATATTATGAATATTGAAAAACCCACTACAAAAGGCCAATGAATTATAATTTTAAATAATCATGCAAGCAGTTCTTTGACAATCTTACCATGCACATCTGTCAATCTGAATCTTCGGCCCTGATATTTATAAGTAAATCTTTCGTGATCGATTCCCAATAAGTGCAGGAGTGTTGCCTGGAAGTCATGTACATGAACAGGATTAGAAATTATATTGTATCCAAAATCATCCGTCGCTCCGATTGTCACTCCTTTCTTGACTCCTGCCCCTGCCATCCAAATACTAAAACATCGTGGATGGTGGTCTCTTCCAAATACCTCAGGCGTTAATTTGCCTTGAGAGTAACATCCACGGCCAAATTCTCCGCCCCAGATGACCAATGTATCATCCAAAAGTCCTCTCTGTTTTAAATCTATCAGTAATCCTGCTGATGCCTGATCAGTCTGTTTGGTCAAATCCTTCATTTGATTTGGCAAATTGCCATGCATGTCCCAATCCTGGTGGTATAATTGGATAAACTTAACGCCACTTTCAGCCAGCTTACGGGCCAATAAACAGTTATAGGCATAAGTGCCTGGTTCGCGTGCGTCCTTGCCATAGAGCTCATAAATATGATCGGGTTCATTAGAAACATCAACGGCTTCGGGCACAGATGTCTGCATTCGATAGGCCATCTCATACTGCTCTATCCTTGAGAGAATATTTTCATCTTTTACTTCTGCAAACTGCTGCTCATGCAGCTTATTCAGGTAATCCAGCATAAATCTTCGTTGCGATTTATCCATCCCTTCTGGATTATTGAGATACAGGACCGGTTCATGACCGGATCTGAAAATCACACCTTGATGTCTAGCCGCTAAAAATCCATTTCCCCACAACTTGGCATAGAGAGGTTGGCCTCCACCATCATTTCTTCCCCTAGACAATAAGACTACAAAAGCCGGAAGGTTCTCATTGTCACTACCAAGTCCATAATTTATCCATGAACCGATGCTGGGGCGACCGGCTTGCTGAGAACCCGTCTGTACAAAAGTTACAGCCGGATCATGATTGATCGCTTCCGTATACATCGTCTTGATGATACAAATGTCATCCACAATTTTCTGATGATACGGGATATGATCACTTAACCAGGCACCGCTCTGACCATATTGTGACCATCCTATATCACTTGCAGCAAGCGGAAAAGATCGCTGATCTGCTGTCATTCCGGTCACTCTTTGTCCTCCCCTGATGCTGTCCGGTAGTTCTTGCCCAAAGAGTTCTTTTAATTTGGGTTTATAGTCGAATAATTCTAATTGGGATGGAGCCCCACTTTGAAAAAGATAAATGACGCGTTTAGCCTTGGGTGTAAAATGCGGAAGGACAGTATCCGTCAATAAGTTTTTTACAGGATTCATCAACGAAGACAATGCAGCGCCACCAATACCAAATAGACTATTATTTAGAAAAGACCTACGATTGATGCGGCGTGCCGCCTGTATAATACCGTTGTTATTTAAATTGTTCATTTGCACATTAAATTGCCTTATAATTATCTCTTCATTACAAATTCGTCGAAATTCATGATTGTTGAAGCGATCATTGTATTCGCTGCCAACTCCGTTTTGTCATATTTAGAATCCGAATGATATTCTCCAGATGATAACCATGCAATTACACTTTCAGAGTCAAGTTTTAAGTCTTCTAAGGCATGTTTATATTGCTCTGTCAGTAAAGCATATTCTTCATTGTTTGGTCGACGACCTATCAGTGATTTAAAAGCAAATACAATAGGATCGCCAGAAGAGTGTTCCATCATTTTTTCTGCCAACACCTTGGATGCTTCCAGGAATTGAACATCATTCATTAAGACAAGAGATTGAAGAGGGGTTGCCGTATTTTGCCTGTTTACAACACAGTAATATCGATCTGGTGCATCAAAAGTCATCATACTGGGTGGGGGGCTGGATCTTTTCCACACTGTATACATACTTCTTCGATACAAGCTATCACCTGTTTGTTGTGTATAGGTAACTGCGTTTCTGGTAGCAAGCGCTTCCCAAAGTCCTTCGGGTTGATAAGGATAGACACTGGGACCACCGACCTGTTCTACGAGCAGTCCACTTGCAGCAAGTGCCCCATCTCTTATAGTTTCAGCACTGAGTCGATGTGCCGGAAAGTGAGCATATGTCCTATTTTCAGGGTCAACAGATTTGGACTTTTTTGACGCGATACTCGATTGGGTATAGACAGAAGATTGCATAATATATTTTATAAACGCTTTCATATCCCAATCAAGATCTATCAATTTCAAAGCTAAAAAATCCAGCAATTCCGGGTGGCTGGGAAGATTACCCTGGCTACCAAAATCTTCCTGTGTCGCAACTATTCCCTTGCCAAATAGCATTTTCCAAATACGATTTACAGCCACTCTTGAAGTAAGTGGGTGTTCAGGCCGGACCAGCCATTGAGCCAGTTCTAGCCGATTAGCAGGTTGGTCAGCAGACAAATTGGAAAACACTTCTGGTACTGCGGGTTCCACTTCAGATCTATGTTGGTCATACATCCCTCTGTCAAGGACATAGGTGGGTCTGACTTCTTTTCTCTCGTGCATAATCATCACCTCTATCTCGTCTGTAGTTAAGAGATTTTCTTCCTTCCTGACGGCCGTGATTAAGTCATCTTTATGGTTGTATTCAGCGTTATAACCGGAAAATAAATAGTGATCAACCAGGTCGTTTTTATCGAATTGTGATTTGCGGAAATTTTTCTTTCCCTGAAACAATGCTTGAATTTCCGGCTCAGATAGTTGTCGCCGATATACTTTTAATTCATCCATGCACAAATCCTCGATAGATTTGGTCATTCCCATTCCTAATATAAATGGAAAACTGGACCAATTTGTCTTATGCCTCCCATGTAGCAGACTCTTATATAAATTATCTGCAAGGATCGTATGTTCCGGTGTCTCTCCATTGATGAAAAATCGAATCCCGTTAGCTTTGCTCGAACCATCATAAGATAATACGACATGCGACCATTGATTGATCTTAAGCGGGTCATGGGTTTTTATATCTATAGCATTATCTGGCCATACATGGTTGAATTGAAAAGATAAAGTACCATCCATATTCATTTTGCATAACCACCCTCTATAGCCCTCGAAAGCGTCATTACTATTATTAAAAATGGGTCCTTCAAGACTATCGCGAAGTGGCTTTACCCAAATGCTAATTGAAAATGGTTGATTGCGATCAAAGTCCAAATCACGATTAAATCTGACACCAGCATCTCCTTGAAATGCCAATCCTTTTCCAACATGACCTTCAACTAATAAGGGTCTCCTTACTACATCACCAAAAATGCCGGCGTCAGCCTTGTTTTTTGAATGATTCAAAAATGAAGTAACCAATTTGCTTTTCTTTGGCAATTTACCCGGGGCTCGTCTATCAAGATTCATGGTCTTATCCGAGGCTTTAAGTTCTTTTTCAAATGAAAAATCCGCTGACAATTTATAATCATAAGCGATATCCACTTCTTCCGGGATTTGCTTGTACCATTTTTCAAATTCTTCTATATAGCGATCAGAAACTAAAAACTCACTTAATGAATCAATCACATGTCCTAAAGAATCGAGCGCTACTGCAGCGTTCTTTGTAGGCAGAAATACTGTTGGAGAAGCCTCCCCGTTGTATGGGACTATTCCAGACTCATTGTTATTATTAAAATATGCAAATAGACTGTAGTAGTCCTTTTGACTTATTGGATCGTACTTATGATCATGACACCGGGCACATTCTAATGTCAGACCCAGGAATGCCTTGCCCAATGTATTCGTGCGGTCGGCTACGTATTCGACACGGTATTCTTCATCGACCACGCCTCCTTCCTGACTTTGTGGATGGTTGCGATTAAAGCATGTAGCCAAGAGTTGATCTTTAGTGGGATTGTCAAGCAGATCGCCGGCTAATTGCCAGGTTATAAAATCATCATAAGGCAGGTTTTGATTAAATGCCTGGATAACCCAATCTCTCCATGGCCATGTTGTCCTCATCCCATCATCCTGATAACCATGGGTATCTGCATACCTTGCTACGTCCAACCATTCTAAAGCCATTCTTTCACCATATTGTTCTCTTGCTAATAGTGCATCAAGTTTGTCAGAATATGAATTGTCGGATGTGTCATTGATAAAATTTTCTATTTCTGCAGGGGTTGGTGGAAGACCGGTTAAGTCTAATGTTGCCCTGCGCAAAAGTGTTGATGGCGATGCCGAAGGTGAAGGGGATAACTCTTTATCTACTATTTTCTCTAATATAAAATGATCGATTTCATTACTGATCCATGCATCGTTAAGATCGGGTATCCTGGAGTTTTTAGGACTTACGAATGCCCAGTGTTTTTCATATTTGGCGCCCTGATTGATCCATTTTGTGATCAGTCCTTTTTCATAAGCACTGAGATAAAGATTTGACTCTGGAGGTGGCATCATATATTCCACGTCACTTGACATGATGCGATGAAAGATTTCACTTTTCTCCGGGCTCCCAGATTTCAATATTAAAGATGCAGTGGCCTCAGGGCTAATTACTGATTTAAAAGCATCGGCCTCATTATCAAGTCGCAATTCCCCCTTTCTTTGATTTGCATCCGGTCCATGACATTTAAAACATCTGTCTGAGATTAAGGGCTTAATATGAAAATTAAAATTCACCTCTTCAGGTAATTGATCGGCTACAGCTGCTATTTCTTCGGGTAATGAATTATTACATGCATTGAAGAAACACATGATTCCAGCCGCCATTATATAGAAATAATATTTTCTCATTGAAGTCCTGATATAATCACATACTAAACTATCATGGGCAGATATCTTACCACGATATTCCCATTGATAACAAGTTAAGTAACCGATAAAGTTAATGAAATTGAAGCATTATCTACAACACAGGTGTTATCCTTCCAGGTCTCTTGATTATCGAGCAGTTTTTCGATGCAAATCTTTGACCGGGTCCAAGGCTTAATGATGGATAGATGCCTGGATTGAGATTATTTTCAGTTTCATGCTCAATTCGTTCGATCAGGTATTGCCGAGAATAATATCCGGCCATGTGATCCACGGCAAAGTCAGTAATAGAAAGAGCAAAGTAGGTATTGAGTTGAAGTTGCTCATCTTCTACACTCAATCCTCTGGAACGCATCCATGCATGTACTCGAAAGTTCCTTGGTATCCGCGTCTCAGGATCAGTAAATGGAAAACTACAAAAATGCATAAAATTTTCAAAGTGCCTAATGGGTGCATCACATAAATTGGAAGAAGTATATAGGGTAACCTTTCTTTTGAGATTATTAGATAATCCTACTTTTTCAATTTCTTCCAGATTTGTCGCTAGTACAAGATTAATTGAATCCTCAGTAGGCGGCAACAATTCCTGCAACTCAGATTCGGAAGATTCCAAATCCTGAACATCAAGTACATGCAGGTATTCTTCTTCAAGTTTTAAAGAACAAAGTTCGTATATTCTATCTACGAATATACGATTAGACAAATCTTTGCCCCTTACAAATACGACAGGTTGATTTTTTCTCACCAGATGTTCTGCCATCACGCTGGCCTCTTCATATACCCCTCTTGAAAGATATAAATTATAAGGCTCTTCGATCTCGTTTGGAATGCTCGTATTTGGAAAAATAGAAGGTATTTCATTTTGCTCAGCAAATAAATGAATTTGATCCCACGCTATATCAGACAGTCCGCTGATCATCGCGAATATGGGTTGTGATTTCAATTTTCTTTCTAATTGTGGCATATAAGAATCTTCAGTTCCATTCAATTCCCAAAAATGGATCTTCCACATTTTATATGTTTTCACAAATGCTCCTTTATGGTGCGGTACTCGTTTTGCAGCTTTCAATTGAGCAATTACATTTTTGTTTTTCCAATTAACATAAGTCTCAACGGTATTTTTAAATATGAGTCGCTCTTCGTCCGACACATACCCTGCTATTGCGGTAGCAAAATGTATCGTATCTTTTGAAATTCCAACTGCCTGATCTTCCCCAATTATCTTTAGATACGACGAGAGGTGACGAAAATTTGTTTCGTCTAATTGATATCGTGGCATGGTTCCTTCTATCTTCTGGTGCAGTGCATTAATACCCGTAGCTAACAAAGTCTGCAGGCTTTCATCATTGTAAGCCGGACGTTCTGAGAGGTTACGAATCTTGGCCCAATCATTCGGTGTATATTCTTCTTGAAATAAACTCCGTAACATATCCCTGCTTTCGACAAGTCGGTTATTGAATAAAATATCTGCAGTAATTGGGGGGACATATACATTACCTTCTATTGAACCATAACCACTCTTACGATGACACCTGGCACAACTCACGAGGGCTCCTTCCAAGGCTTTTGAACCATCATGATAGCCCACTAATGGATCTCCATTAGCAAGTATTCCCTCTTCGTAAATTCTTTTACCGGCAAGAGGATCGCCCGTATTATAATGACAAGAAGAAACCGTAAAGATCGCAATAACTATTGCTATGATGCTCAGAAAAATGAGTGGACCATACTTCATAAAGAACACGTTTTCATCAATAAATTAATCAGAATACGGTAGTTAATGATTGATTACGAAAATCCTCCCAGAGTTCCTGTCCACTGACAAATCCTTCATAGACATACCATGTATCTGATGCAGCATCACGATAATAAGTGGCAGGGCGATGATACATTTTATTCCCCTGGAAATTTCTGAACGAAGCCTGCAACTTATCGATTTCCTTTTTATTTCCTGTATAAAAATTCCAAACGGGTCCTGCGCCAAATTTGTTAGCATACTCTTTTAATCTCCGAGGGGTGTCATATTCCGGATCAATCGAAATTGAAACAATCTTTACACCTTCTCCAAGAACACTTGCCTGCTCTTGAAAAACAGCTAAATGACTACTCAATACCGGACAAATCGTCGGACACGAAGTGAATATAAATTGAAGAAATATAGGTTTTTGTGAATTGAGTAAATTTTCAAATGATGTCTCTTCTTCATTCATTGAAATTAGTGACACTTCTGGGAAATGTAATAGTGCCCGACTCAATTCAAATTTTTCAAATTGACTCCCTTCCATCTCCGTTAAAGCAGGGTGACAAGACTCTGATGGCTTACAGGACATCATACAAAAGGTTGATATCAGAAAAATTGACACCATTAAATTCAAAGACTTATAATGCTTCAGCAGCGACATAAAAAAATATTAATTTTACAATTATATATCCTGTTATACATATCAATGTACACTGAATATAGCAACATCATGATGCATCGGATCAAATTGATAGAATCTTAAACGTCGTGACGGTTCATAATTATAGGTGATATGCGCTTTTCTAATTATGGGAGTTAAAGGATCATTCGGATCAGCCTCCGGAATCCGTATAAAGTCAGGCCCGAGATTTTTCCACCAATAATTGCGACCGAAGGTAAACCAGCAGCCGGATCCCCCTACTCTTACCGAAGATTTGAAAGAATTCTCCCATCCCCTGGCACCACCAAAGTCTACATTCTGATAATTATGCCAAAAGTAATCACCATTCTTTAATGTTACACGTACAGAATCTCCTCTCAACCTCCAGGCGGGAAAATCAATTGTCCCTCCATTTGTAAATCCGGCATATATCGTATTATTTACATAGAGCAAAGTCAAGTCAGCACTGCTGTCAATTAATGCAGGATCGGGTAAGTGTGTTCTATCCTTCCAAGCCCTGAAAGCATCAAGTGCGACTTCTACCTTTGTAGATGCATCGCTATAATCATTGTCATGTATATCTTTGATAGCATCGTTAAAGTTTTTCCACATCATCTTAGCAGGGGAAAGATCACTAATCTTTGAAATTGCAAAATCTTTTGTAGTTCGGTCTTTTGTTGGGTTCGGTCCAAATATTTTAATTTCGATTGAATCTAGTCTTGTAAGTTGTCCATCAGCGGGGTCAACAAATTTTTTATTTCTATCTTCCATTACCTGTATTCTCGGAGGATGAAGACGCCATCCCCAGGTATAGACGAGATTGTAATATTTGCCTGGAGGCATTTTAATTTTTAAAACTGTACTGGTACCATCAAGAATTGGAAAGAAACTTTGATCCAT
>JAJCYJ010000174.1 GCA_029262975.1 Saprospiraceae bacterium | reverse complement strand
AATTTCTGTACCATAATATATCTGTGGGGTACCTCTCATGGTCAGGGTAAAAACAAGTGCACGTTTTAGTGCATCAACATCTTCATCAACCCGGGTAAAAATTCGGCTCATGTCATGGTTATCTGGAAAAATGACCAGGTTAAGGGGATTGGGATATAAAAAATCATTGCCCAATGTTTCATAAATTTGACTGAAGCCACTTTGCCATTCTTCCTTGCCTAACATGGCATTCGCGAGTATAGCATTCAACGGAAAATCCATAGCAGATTTCAGGCAAGATGTATACCCGTCGTGATTTATTTTACCTGCCAACCAATAAGCAATTGTCGATGGATTCTCTGTCCATTCTTCCGCAACAATATTAAAATTTGGATATTCTTCCATGATCCGGCAGGTCCAATCGGTCATGAAATCCGGATCAGGATAAGAATAAGTATCCTGACGAATTCCTGTCAACTGAGCATATTCAATCCACCAAATTGAATTTTGTATCAGGTATGTAGCCATGAACGGATTGCGTTGATTGAGGTCCGGCATTGTTGGTACAAACCATCCATCCGTCATGATTTTTCTATCTGCCTGTGAAACATAAGGATCATGAAGTGTTGATTTGCGGTGGTTTGTATTTTGAAAAGGTTGCCCCTGATAATTTAACCAATCGCTGAACGGCAGATCATCCATCCACCAATGAGCAGATCCGCAATGATTTTCGATCATGTCCATAATTAACCCTACACCCATAGAAGAAGCCCTTTTACTGAGCGTCACATATTCTTCATTACTGCCAAAACGTGGGTCGACTTTATAATAATCTGTTGTCGAGTAACCATGATAGGACCACTGATCCTGGTCATTTTCTAATACAGGGTTTAACCAAATGGCGGTAAAACCGAGACCTTGGATGTAATCCAGATGATCAGATATACCTTTGATATCTCCACCATGTCTGCCATATTCTGCACTCCGATTCAGACCTTCTTTCATGCCGGCTACTTCATCATTGGATGGGTCTCCGTTTGCAAATCTATCAGGGGTGATCAGATATAAGACATCGCTTGAATCAAAGCCTTTTCTCAAGCTAGCCCCAGGGGCTCTTTTTCTAATTTCGTACGAATGCACAATTTTGTCGTCATCCCTCGTAAAGAGAAGATCATAAGTTCCTGCTACTACATTGACGAGACTTATATCAATAAAGATGTAATTGAGACTGCTGCCAGAAGTAGTTCTGATAATTTTGAAATTATTATCCTGTGTTGACACTTCATACAAAGCTATATTCGGACTCTTAACCAATAACTGCAATTGTTGATGTTCCATTCCTTCCCACCAAAATGGTGGTTCGACCCTGTCTATGCTTTCAGCAAATCCATCTAAGGATACATTAGTAAAAAAATAAAAAGCAATTAGAATTTTTAGAATGAAATTGTGGTTCATATTTAAGAGCTATTAGAGCCGTTATAATTCTACGAGTTGGATTAAAGATTAAATTTTTCTTTCAATGCTTTGCCCATAATATCAAGTCCTTCGCATAAATAATCTTTTTCAGATCCTATTCCAATTCTAAAATAATGATCCATTCCAAAAACATCTCCGGCGAGGATAAAAACACTTTTTTCTAATCTTAACCAATCTGATAATTCTGTCGAATTAATCGGAAAATTATAATTCATAAAAAGCATGCCTCCAGCCTGGGGAGGCACATAGTTAATAACTTCCTTAAAGTCCTGGGCCCATCTTTCCATTTCCTTTAAATTTTCATTGAGCATCGATCTGTTTCGCTCCAGGATTTTCATTCTCATAGTTGGCTGCAGGGCTATGTCCGCTACTTTATGACTAAGAATTCCAGCAGTGATAGAAGTATAATCACTATAGGTCCATGTATCATAGATCACCTCTTTTGGGCCTGCAAGCCACCCCAAGCGCAATCCCGGCAAGGCATAGGCTTTAGATAGACCGCCATTGACGACTACCTTGTCGTACATACCTAAAAAGCTGGGCCGCTCCTGTCCGTCTAATTCTGCGCCTCGATACACCTCATCTGAATAAATCCATGCATCCTGGACACTTGCAATGTCTACAATTGCCTTCATTTCCGCTGTCGTCAATGTATATCCAGTTGGGTTATTGGGATTGCAAATAGCGATCATTTTTGTTTTGGGAGACATTAAGGATTTCAATTCCTCCAGATCCGGTGCCCAGTGATTTTCTTCTCGGAGATGAAAAGCCTTTGGGTTACACCCCATTTCTTCTACGACGCCCCAGATCTGCATATAATTGGGTACCATCATGACTACTTCATCTCCTTTCTTAAGCAAGGTATGACAGGCGATAAAATTGGCTTCACATGTACCATTGGTGACCATGATCTGATCCTCTTTACAATTATCATATAACCTGGCGATCGTTTCACGTAGTTCATTGGTGCCATTTGTTTGACCATATCCGAGTACTGTCTCAGTTATCATATTTAGTTGCTCTTCGCTCAACAGTTCTTTTAATGAATAAGGATGAAAGCCACTTTCAGTCAAGTTAATATCCACTGTATTTTCATAAAGCGACTGTACTCTTTCGAGGTCAAATACTTTAATATTCATAGTTATAAGTTATAGTGTGGCAAGATGGTGATTATAAATAGCTGTGGCAATCATTATATCCTGTACGGCAACACCTGTGAGATCTGCTACTGTGATTTGCTGATCATTTTGTCTTCCTAATTTTGGATCGGATATCAATGATCCTAATTCTAGTAATTTATCATTTTTAAGACAGCCTTCCTGTCTGGCACGAAACACTTCTCCCCTGCTTTTGCTCTGTGCGATACTATCAGAAACGATTGTATCGGCATGTTGCAAGACATCAGGATTCAATTCAATTTTATGCTCTGTGTCCGAACCCAATGCTGTAATATGAGTTCCAGGTTGTAAGTCTGCATATTGTAAAATAGGTTCTGTCGCTGAGGTAGTCGTAATGATAACCTTACATAAGCTCGCCAGTTCAGCGGGCGTACGTGCAATAATAAATTTAAAAGCACTATTTTCAAATTTATTAACTAGTTCTTGTACACGTGCTGGACTTCTGCCCCACACTACTATATTTTTACAATTGCTCACTTGATCCAAATATTCTAATTGAAGACCGGCCTGAATACCGCTTCCTAAAATACCAATGCTATCAATATGTTTTGGAGACAGGTACTTAAGTGTAATCATACTTGCAATGGCTGTGCGAATATCTGTCAATCTCCCTTCATCGAGCAATACACATTCTAAGGCTCCTGTTTGCTGGCTAAATAGTAACATAACACCCTGACTCGATCTGAGACACTTTTCATTATTAAGAGGAAAACCTGACGCTACTTTTATGACATAATATTGCTGACTTTTAATGTAACCATATTTGATATGGGTGTCACCGGGTGGATTTTCAAATATGAGTTCTCCCACAGGAGGAACAATCGCATCACCATTCGAATAAGCGCTAAATCCTTGCTCAATAAGGGGAATCAAATCCAATGTTGCAAGGCATGTTTTTATTTGCGGCCAGGTTAGCAAGGTCACTGTGTCAGTCATATTTGTCGAGCAATTTAAAAATCTTGTTACAATCTAATACACAAAGCTAAACATTGTTATAACAGAGGCTTCAGGACTTGATAGAACGTATACACGTGTATCTATCACAGAATTACTATCAATTCAATAGTCCTATTGCCGGCAAACAAAATACAAATGAACGTTTTACCGGAGGTGTTTTATTTAACCAGAATATCCACACTTTGCTGATATTCAGTACAATATAATATTTTTTATACTGGTTCTCGATCCCATTATTCCCATTTATTAAAGGCATTTACAATTATTTTGATGATAAAGGATGGGCGATTGAACATTAACTTGAAATCCAATAGCACCTTATAAAAAAGTTTATTGGAAGAGAAAACGTGTGGCGAGATATAATGATACCTGCAATAAGTGAATAGTTTTCCAAAGCACACATTTACCAATAGATGAGATGTCTATAACAGATTGATTTTTATTAAATTCAAAATATATAAATAATGTCAGCACTACCAGAACTTAAAGTACACGATGTTCTTGCAACTTTTGACACGCATGAAGATCATTTTCCAATTATGGAAGCCCCAATGTCGGAACATCCCGGGTTTTTCAAGGCCATTAACACAAAAAATGATCAGGGTAAAAACGAGACTCAATTAATTTCTATTATTGATAACTCAACCCTGGTTCACTTTCGGCATGAGAATAGTTCATCATCCGGCTGGAAGAAAGATAATTTTAATATTCCTGTTGATCCTGATTTGCAGGCACAATCCATAAAAAACTGTTTTTGGAATGGCAGTATTTATAGTATTATAAATTATGTAGGTATTGGTAATGGCAAGAAAAAGACGGTTGCTCTGAAAAATGATTTACAGACTGATTGGACTGTATTTAATTTCAACATTGAAGCAAACGAATTATTGCAGAATGCCGAAAATTTTAACATTGCAAACAATGAGGAGTTTCCTTTCATATTTGGACAATCCATCATCAATCACGAGGATTACTTTTTTGTAATTTCCCCAGACGCAGAAGGTCAATGGCATGTCCGTTTGAAGCTAAAATTAGGTCAAGAAAGTCGCATTTCGAATAGTTTTCACGGTCTCCTTCCTGGCAGCAATCCAAATCAAATGATTATAATCAGATCTTCCAGGAATCCTGATGATGGGACAAGACTTTACTACACAAAATGTAATCTAGTTAATGGAAAATTAATCAGAGAGAATGAAATAAAATTCTATTCCGTTTTTAACCGTGAAATTGCATTTGATAATATTATATCGATTCCATTTCATGATAACAGTCTTCATTTTCTTCTAATCAGTAGAGGTATCACTTTTTATTTATATAATACTGAAGCCAATTTTGAGAATCTCCAAATGCAACAATTTATGGACGATGAAGGAGCCATTGTTGATTTCAGCGAAGTTTTCATCGGATTGAATGGTCAAAATGACCATGTTCTGATTGGAATTAATGCAAATACATCAACCCTTGTGACATCGCGCATCCACAAAATAGAAAACGGCAGAATAGTATATCATCCGGTATATGATCTCGGTGACAAAGCTAAAAGTCTCGCATGTCCTACTTTAATGCCACATGGAACTGAATTGTTTTTTGTCAACGATGACAAAGATTTAATTGAACTTACTGAAGACCCATCTGATAAATGCTGGCACGTCAAGTCAATAGAGACCCATCATCCCTCAGATAAGAATGTGGAAAGTGGTACAAGTCACACCCTTGATCTTACAACAGTCACTAAATATGGAAGCCCTGTCGCTAATACCGAAATTATATTTACGTCAGCACATCAATGCATTGTCTATATTGATGGAACGACACATAAACTGGATGCTACACACCCAGTTACTTTTAAAACCGGACACGATGGAAAAATTCGCCTTTCAATAAAAGCCTGGGAATTATCGACTCCCAACATAGTCTGTAGAGTCCCTAAAATCTCTCCAACTTGGTCTAAAACATTTGCCATGGATTTGGCTTTTCATCATCGGATGAGTGGTGCTGATAAACAATATGCCATCACTGAAGAAAGATTGAAAAGTAAAAATGTTCTCCACGAACGAGTTGACACAGAAGTGGCAAAAGAGGTAGTTAGTGTAATCAAGACTGCTGGATCTAAAATTCTAGAAACCAAAAGAGAAATGGACAATTTCAATTTTGACTGGGTGGATACCTCGCCCATGAATATTGGCTGGCATTTTCAATTCGGGCAATCTAAAAGCACCAATAAGGTGAATGTCAGACAGCTTAATGAAGAAGAAATGAAGACATTCATTGTCGATCCATCATTAGGCACGACGAATGCTAACGGAGATAGTCCGGAAAACCTGTTTGACTGGATAGGAGACATGGTCAGAAAAGCTGTGAATTACATTAAAGAAATAGGGTCAATAGTTCTCAAATGGGTTGGAAATGCAATGCATGTAATTATTGATGGCATTGGCAGTTTTATCGCTAAAACCGCGCAAGGATTTGTTTCTGTCATCAAATTAATAATTCAAAAGATTGCGCTCCAATTTGAACATCTTATAGATGCTGGAAAGGCATTGCTGGAATTCTTAAAATCTTTGTTTGAATGGCAGGATATCATAAACACCAAAAGAGTATTTAAGCATAGTATAGAATCTTTTATGGATAATGTTATAAAGTCCGTAGAAACAGATGCAGTAGATATAGTACATACTAAGCTGAAGAAAATCCATGATGACATTAAATCAGGATTTGATCGTGAGATTGAGCATTTACGGGATAAAAATCTAAAAGGACTGGCAACTCCATCCTCAGGGAATCATCCATTTGATGAGCGAAAAATAAATAGTCATCACGACAAAATAGCGGTGCAAAGTAACTTTGTCTGGCATCACCTGGATATGCATAACAGACAAAATACTGTCTTTTCTACAGCACTCATTCCACTTGATTTAAAAACTGAAATTGAGCAATTTTTTAAAGATTTAATTACAAGGATCAATAATGAAAATTTTGCCGGTTCAACCGATAAAATTTTGAGATGGCTTAAAAGTCTTATTGGACAAGATCTA
>JAJCYJ010000173.1 GCA_029262975.1 Saprospiraceae bacterium | reverse complement strand
GGATATTTTCCTTTAGGTGGTGAACTAACATCTGGCAAACCAGATATGAAAGAAGGCTTATACTTTGGCATCAATCACGACCTAAATCATCCTAAAGTCAAAAAAAGAATTGTGATGCATGGTCAAAATCAGTACCCGGTTTTTATACCTGGCTTTGCCGACATAATTGATGAATATATACGGGAGGTGACAATACTGGGACATCGGCTGATGAGTCTCCTTTCCTTGAGTCTCGGTCTGGATTCAGGTTATTTCCAAAAATACATAACCAAGGACCCCTGGACACTTTTTCGGATTTTTCATTACCCGGCTATGAATTCCGAGATGCCCGAAGATAGTTGGGGTGTAGGTGAGCATACAGATTATGGTGTACTTACAATTCTAAAACAAGATGCAGTAGGTGGGTTACAAATTAAGACGAAAGAAAAATGGATTGATGCTCCCTATATAGAAAATACATTTATCTGTAATCTGGGCGATATGTTTAGCAAAATGACAGGCGGATATTTTCAAGCTACACCTCATCGTGTGAAGAATCGATCTAACAACGGAAGGTATTCGTTTCCCTTCTTTTTTGATCCAGGATGGGATACTTTGGTGAAAAGAATAGATACATATCCTCATGAGGCAAAAGTTCATAATAGTAAAGAGAAGCGATGGGATGAAATGAACCCTGGCTTATTCGAAGGCAGTTATGGCTCCTATATCACTATGAAGGTAGCTAAGGTTTTTCCGGATTTAGTCTGAATATCCATACCAACTCCTGTTCCGATTGAAGTACATTTCTCCTAAAATATTCTATAGCTGGTTATAATTGCGCGATAAGTCATAATTTGCCTGAGAATTAAATCTGGATTATGCATTAGGTTTTCGTGATGAGAGCTGAAAGAGCAAAAAAATAAGGTGCTCCACGGTGATTTTGACTCGCAAACATAGTCACCATTATGGTGAGAATCAAAATCGACGGACGTGCCTGATTTTGCAGCTATTTCAGCTCGTAATAGACATTCCAATGTATAATCCAGGTTAAAAATAACCTGCATTTAAAATCGATTCTCATGAGTACAATTTTCGAAGCACCTGCAATTACAAAAAACTTTATTAATGGCGAACTTGCCAATGGACAGACAGATACAATCGATGTACTAAGTCCACTGGATGGCCATGTACTTTCTAAGGTAGTCATCTCTACTAAGGTTGATCTTGACGAAGCGGTGAAAGCGGCAAAAGCTGCATTCCCAGCATGGTCAGGACTGACCTTAAAAGAAAGGGTACAAGTATTTTTCAGATTCAGGACGCTTTTGGAAAAAAATATTGAGACCATAACTGATATCGTCCATCAGGAAAATGGAAAAATCAAAAGTGAAGCAAGGGCTGAAGTTCTAAAAGGAATAGAGCTAACAGAATTTGCTTGTTCGTTGCCACAAATGATAAACGATGAAATTCAGGAAGTAAGCAAAGGTGTAGAATGTCGTACGACACACGTACCTGTAGGTATCGTAGCGTCTATTACTCCTTTTAATTTTCCTGCTATGGTGCCATTATGGACTATCCCAAATGCCGTAGCCCTGGGTAATTGTATGATTTTAAAACCATCTGAGCAAACGCCGATAAGTGCCATTAAGATAGCTGAATTACTAAAGGAAGCTGGATTGCCTGATGGGGTTTTAAATGTTGTACATGGAAATAAGCAAATTGTCGAAGACATCTGTGATCACCCTGATATCGAGGCTGTATCATTTGTAGGTTCAACAAAAGTAGCCAAGTTAATCTACCAGAGAGCCACTTTTAACCTAAAGCGATGTGTGGCCCTTGGTGGTGCGAAAAATCACTTAATTGTATTACCTGATGCCCATGTGGATATGACAGCTACGAATGTCGCTGCTTCTATGTCAGGCTGTGCCGGTCAGCGATGTATGGCTGCATCGGCGATGGTAGCCGTGGGTAAAGTGGATCATATCATTCAAAGAATATGTGAAGAAGCGCAAAAAATAAAGGTAGGTGATAACCTCGGGTCGGTGATCTCCGGGGAGGCAAAAGAAAGGATTGAAAATTATATTACCGAAGCGGAAAATCAAGGCGCCAAGGTGCTTGTCGATGGCAGAAATGCAACTGTAGCGGGAAAAGAAGGTGGTTTTTATGTAGGAACGACCGTTATTGACTATGTAAAACCCGGTATGAAGATAGCAACTGAGGAAGTCTTTGGCCCAGTCTTATCGATAATGAGAACAGAGGATATCGATGAGGCTATTCGCATAGAGAACAATTCCAATTATGGAAATGCTTCATCAGTATTTACGCAAAATGGATCCCTTGCAAATTATGTGATGGATCGTGTAAGTGCAGGAATGGTCGGTGTAAATATAGGTGTTCCAGTACCCAGAGAACCCTTTTCATTTGGAGGTTGGAATGAATCCAGATTTGGTGTAAATGATATCACCGGTAAAAGCTCAATACATTTTTGGACAAAATTGAAAAAAAGAACGACCAAGTGGAATCCGGAAGCGCGGACTAACTGGATGTCATAGAAAACAATTTAAATTATAGCACATTTCGAGATGGAACAAGAAACGAAAACAACTTCTAGCTTACAGGACAATCTTGACTATACACTATTTTCGTGGTCAGCTCAGGGTGGCTTAAATCCTATTCATGCAGATCGCGCTGATGGTGTCTTTCTATATGATTCTTCAGGAAAAAAATACATTGATTTTTCATCTCAATTGATGAATGTTAATATTGGTCATGGCCGGAAAGAAATTACAGAGGCGGTAACGCGACAAATGGAAAAGCTGAGTTATGTGGCGCCCAGTTTTTCAACTGATATTCGAGGAGCCCTCGGTAAAAGACTCGAGAAGATAAGTCCCTCCGGACTCACCAAAACATTTTTTACACTTGGAGGTGCCGAAGCTATTGACAATGCCATAAAACTCGCCCGTCTATATACAGGAAGACACAAGATATTGACACAATACCGCGCTTATCATGGTGCCTCACTCGGGGCCATCAGTGCCGGTGGAGATCCAAGAAAATTACAAGTCGACAGTCAACAGACGCCTAATATTGTCCATGTGCAAAATCCATATGCTTACAGATGCCCATGGTATTCTGATAGTATAGAAGAATGCGGAGCAAGATCTATAGCCAACCTGGAGAAAATCCTGAAATATGAAGGCCCAGAAAACTTTGCCGCTATTTTAATGGAAGGGGAATCGGGTTCTTCGGGATGTATAAAATATCCACCCTTTTATCTCCGTGAAATCAGGAGATTATGTGATGAATACGGTATTCTGTTTATTGTAGATGAAGTGATGAGTGGTTTTGGCCGCACAGGTAAGTGGTTTGGTGTTGACCACCATGATGTAAGTCCTGATATTATGTGTATCGCAAAAGGACTGACTTGTGGATATTTACCACTTGGTGGCATGATGGTCACTGATAAAATAGCAAAGGCTTATGATTACAATTATTTACCCCTGGGTTTAACATATTCTGCTCATCCTGTATCATGTGCCGCTGCCCTGGCAGTATTGGATATCTATGAAAATGAGGATTTAATAAACCGGGCAACACAAAATGGTGCATACATGGATTATTGTGTGAAAGCTCTTCAGGAGCGTCACCCGTCTATTGGTGACTGGCGCAATACCGGATTGCTCGGATGCATAGAATTAGTGAAAGATCGAAAAACAAAAGAACCTATGGCTCCCTTTAATGCCAAGGCAAGTGAAATGGGAGTAATGAAGCAAGTCGGTGCAAAAATCCGTGAATTGGGTATGTTCACTTTTGTTAAATGGAATTTCATTTTTATCGCACCTCCGCTCAATATATCACATAGTGAAATTGATGAAGGGATTGATATTATATCTCGTGCCATTAGTATTGCAGATCAGACACTGGGGTAACTAATTATAATATTTTTTACTTTTCGAAATCGAGAATGTAGCTACAAATCACAAGACATTTTAAAAAGCCTCGATTATAAAAGAACATTAGTTTTTCACCTTCGAAACTTGATACCGTAACGATGCAGCCAATTTCATCAGACATTAAATCTTC
>JAJCYJ010000172.1 GCA_029262975.1 Saprospiraceae bacterium | reverse complement strand
AAGGACCCCATTTAACAATACCTTGGCATTTTTTAAATTATTTTTGGCCCTTTCCATTTCTGACAGTTGGGCATTCAGATCTGTTTTGGATTGCAAAAAATCTATTTTAGAACCCTTGCCTACATTCCATCTTTCTTCAGTTATTTTGAGCCGTTCCTCATAATTTGTAATAATACCCCGGAGATAACTTACAGTTTCTTTTTGGCGGATAATATCGTAGTAAATAGACATGACATCAAGGATCGTATTTTGTATAATAATCTTTCCCTGAAGTTCGCTGAATTCACTTAACTGCCCTAATCTGTCGTAGATAGCTTCCATACGTCCACCGTCATAAAGCGTGAGCCCCAAACTTACATTGGTATTAGGATTGAACGAGCGACCAAATCTACTTACCTTTCTATCATCAATAAATTTTTGATTTACATTATTACCTGTCATATTAAAATTGACATTCCAGTCAACAGTCGGGCCGAACCCGGCATTTGATCTGTATACCTGCATTTCCTCAGCCTTTTGCTCCAGCCTGGATATCTGGATGCCATAGTTTCTGTCGAGCGCAATGCTGATAGCCTCATCCAATGACAAAGGAGCTTGACTATGAAGAACAATTGGAAAAAGCAAAATGATAAAAAGATAGAATTTCATATCTACAGATTTTAAAAATCAATATTTCGTCAGTAATGGTCTACTGAAAATATAGCTCGTATTATAATCCAAAATTTTGTGGATCAAACAGTCAGCGGTTCAAACTCTGGCATATTGGTATTTTTTGAGATCTCTTCAATCCTTCTCATGCGGTCATAATTTTTATTGCGGCTCAGATAGGTATACATCACGGGGATCACGTATAGCGTAAGCGCCAATGAGAATAATAACCCGCCCATAACGACGATACCCATAGACATTCGACTTTGACCTGCGGACCCCAATGCCAGGGCTATCGGAGTGGCGCCAAAGACGGTGGCCAATGTGGTCATTATAATCGGTCTCATGCGCATAGTGGCAGCACGAAGAGCAGCCTCCTTGACATTCATTCCTTTTTCTCTGAGCTGATTAGCAAATTCTACTATCAATATGCCATTTTTTGTGACCAATCCTATTAACATAATGATGCCTATCTGACTAAAAATATTTAAAGTCTGATCAAAAAACCAAAGTGAAAAAATAGCTCCTGCTATAGCCAATGGTACCGTAAGCATGATGGTAAATGGATCAATAAAACTTTCAAATTGTGCAGCCAATATCAAATAGACTAATACTAATGCCAATAAGAAAGAGAATAGCGTACTATTAGAACTTTCAAGAAAATCTCTTGAGCTTCCTGTAAGTTCTGTACGTATGGCAGGGTCATTAATTTTATCCCTTACTGCATTCATCGCAGCTATACCATCAGCAATTGTCTTGCCTGGTGCCAATCCTGCGGAGACCGTTGCACTTAGAAACCTATTGTAATGGTAAAGTTGGGGTGGGCTGCTTTCTTCTTCAGCCTTAACAATGTTGTCCAATTGGACGAGGTCACCTTGATTGTTTTTTACATAAAGTGTTTTAAGATCAACAGGTTCGTCCCTGTTTTGTCTATCAAATTGGCCAATAACCTGGTACTGTCTGCCATTCATGTTAAAATAAGCAAAGCGTTGACCTGCGAAGGCTAGCTGCATAGTGGTGGCAACATCTGCCACAGAGATGCCCATGCTCTTGGCTTTGGATCTGTCAATGGTGATATTGAGCTCCGGTTTATTAAATTTTAAATTGAGATCAGTAATTGAAAAAGTGGGATCGTTTTCGATTTCAGCCATGAACTGAGGAATGTATTCTCTGAGGCGTTCTAGATCAGGAGCTTGCAGTACAAACTGTACAGGAAGACCACCTCTTCTATTTAAAGCGATCGTTTGGCGTTCGCTCGCAAATGCCCGGGCGTCAGGCATTTTTCTAAATTGACCATTAAGATAATCCTTGATTTCTGATTGGGCACGGTCCCTGGTTGTACTCTCTGTTAACGCAAGTCTGGCAAATGCGGAATTAGAAGCACCCGAACCAGCAAATCCTGGAGCCGTATATGTTAATATTCCATCTGATTCGGGAATGGAATCTGCCATCATATAATAAGCCTTCAGTACATAGTCATCCATAAATTCATAAGACGACCCCTCTGGTGTCAACATCATGATGCTGAGTACATTCCTGTCATCGAGAGGGGCTAATTCGGATTTTAATTGTATTCCAAAATAATAAATCATGAAAGCTACTATCCCGAAGATTGGAAATGCTAACCATCTCATCTTAATAAATTTGGAAAGTCCATCTCTATAACTGTTTTCCATACCTTTGAAAAAGGGCTCAGTCCATTCGTAGAATCTATTGCCTTTTTTGTTTTTTCTAATTAAAAAGGCATTCAGGACCGGGGTAAGCGTGAGACTGACAAAGGCTGAAATTAGAACAGCTGATGCCAAGACAATACCAAATTCTCTAAAGAGTTTGCCAACAAATCCTTCCATAAAAATGACAGGAAGGAAGACTGCAGCCAGGGAAATAGAAGTGGAGATGATGGCAAAAAATATTTCATTTGAGCCTCTGATAGCGGCTTCTATAGGTCCATAACCTTCCTCTCTTTTTTTGAATATATTTTCAGTGACAACAATGCCGTCGTCCACTACAAGTCCCGTCGCCAGGACAATGGCCAGCAGGGTAAGAACATTGATGGAAAATCCAAAAAAATACATGACGGAAAAAGTGCCTATCAGCGATACCGGAATATCGATTAATGGTCGGATAGCGAGAATCCAGTCACGAAAGAACATAAAAATGATAAAAATGACTAACACGATAGCTATGACCAGCGTTTCCTTCACTTCCTCGATAGATTTTTCTATAAAAGTTGTGTAGTCTAAGAAGATTTCCAGATCTAAATCTTCAGGAAGATCTTGTTTGACTACTTCATATCGCGCTTTGATTTCTTCTGCTATCTCGAGATAATTAGCCCCCGGTTGCGGACTTATGGCGATACCTACTTGAGGTACCCCGTTGATTCTAAGCAATCCTTCTTCTTTTTCAGGTCCCAGAATAGCATATCCGACATCACTCAGCCGTATTATTTTAGCACCATCAGTCCGTATAATCAGATTATTAAAATCTTCCTCTGTTACAAAACGTCCCATTGTTTTTACGGTAAGCTCCGTATTATCCCCCTGTAACTTGCCGCTTGGTAATTCAATATTTTCCCTATCGAGGGCAGACTTTATATCTGATGTAGTAATACCCTGGGCAGCCATACGATCCGGTTGCATCCAGATCCTCATAGCATATCTTTTCTGACCCCATATGCGCACCCCGCTTACATTATTTACAGTTTCGAATCGGGG
>JAJCYJ010000171.1 GCA_029262975.1 Saprospiraceae bacterium | reverse complement strand
AGATGCTATCCAAGTAAGTGAAGATGCTGTGTCTGCTGATGGAGATACACCTGCTAAAGAGAACACTGAAGCAGATAATTCGAACGCGAAGAAGGATTAGGTAATCCTTCTTATGGCTGTGGACAGGCTTTAGCGTCTGGATACGGTCAGTACTATTTGCCAAATGATAATTAATCATATGCTCCTATCATGAAAGAACTTGATCCAAAGTACGCTGCGGCTTTGTCTTCAATAAAAGACAAGATTCAGTCCTCTCCACATCTTCAGTCTTATTTGGATGAAGAAGAGGAGGCCCATTATGATTTGTTAAAGCAAGAAATTGAACCTCTAATCGAAGAAATTCATTTGCAAGTTGCGGAGAATGATCCGTTGCAATTAGAACTTTTGGAAGAGGAACTTGTGGATCCTGCTTTTGAAGGTTTATTTCTACCACGAATTCTAGGATATTCCGTATTAAGAGGAGCTATAAACGATCAATACAAGTATATCAGACCACAAGAACATTTCAAAAAGATTCTTTTATCTATTTGTAATTCTTTCAACTTTGATATTCTAAAGAACAGGATAGGTCAAACTATTGAAGTAGGTTTTTCGCTCAGCAGTGATATCTGGATTACTAATCTCATAGCTGAAATTGACAATAAACTCGTTAAGACATATTTGCAAAGTCATAAGCTGTCAAAGTATACAGACGTTCGTTCAAGACATACAAGTCATTTTAGATATTCCAAACAGTTTAAGTCTTTTAATTTTCTAACGGCCACACTTCCACAAACAGCATCAGAAGTTAAAATAGAATTTAATTCGATCGTTAACTTTCTTCTGTTTCGCGCCACGCTTGGAAGCAAGCCCGGGGATAGTGTCTACCAATATCTTGATGGAATAATAGGTAACGAACAACTTGGCAAAAGCAAAGAAAATCTACAGCTATTGCTAATCATAGGACTTTTCTTTGATCTCAAAAAGGAAGAACAAAAAAAGCTCATAACTGGACTTAATAAATATAAAGAAAAGGAAGACGAGTTGCTGTGCTTTGAAGTCCTTCGTCGAATGCAGGAATCTAATCATGATTTGAATGACGCTGACTATGCACGATTGAATGATATTGTTCAACGTACAGACTTGGCACAATTCAAGATATTTATGAATGCAGTCGATCAGATTGACAAAATAGGTTATATCAATTCAGATGCTGTCGATACGGCTAGGACTTACCATAATTCAAACAAAGGACTTTCTCCTCAAAATGAATGTCTGCGAAATGTTATTTTTAGAAAGTTCAAAACTTTCATGTCCGCATTGGCTGAAGAGGATTTTATCGAATATTTCGAGTTGAATAAAGTCTTTACAACCTATATGAATTCTTTTGATAATGAAAAATTCAATCAAAATGTCAAAGGAATCAGCATGACTTATGTTAAGAAACTTCTTCGAAAGTTTACTGAGAAAAGGAGTAAAGACTACCAGGATATTAAGAAATTTGTGTCTTCTGTCTTCCTTGATCTTGGCTTTATGAAAGAGAAGGAAATAAAAGAGTTATTCAAGACAAAAAGAAAGAAAGTAGTAGCGTCGTAAGGTGACGATCTTAAACATTCAGAAATAATAACTGGCCCTTTGATTAATTTCAAAGGGCTTTTTCTATTTCAGGAAATCGTTGTCATTAAATGCTCGGCAAGAAAGATCACTTATACGATATCTCGGGAAAATAGTCTTTTGCATTTAGAAAGTAGGGCTTGAATTTTGAAAGTATGGGATTGAAAAATTATGACGAGTGTAAAAAAGCAATGGCTATTGGTGACACTTTTGGGCCATTGGAAAATGAAACCTTCCGATTATGGTGATTCACATATGTTCCACAACTACATAACGTTGCGAATTAATAAAGATCGAATTCAATTATTCACCGTTAAACAGCACTATCAATTCTTGATACAAAAAGGTGCTAAGTTGGAGATTTTTCTTCCCGAAACATAATCATGAATACAATGGCTGCAACAACTGCCATCCCTGCTGGTATCAACCATATTGTTTGCCATAAATGAGTATTGTCACTTAAGGTGTACTGATTGACAACCCATCCACTAGCCAGTGATCCAATTAGCATTCCGACACCATATGTGATTATAGTTATCAGTCCTTGAGCACTTGCCTGTATCTCTTTTGGTGCTGCATTATCTACATATATTTGACCGGTGACAAAAAAGAAGTCATAACATATTCCATGCAGGATAATACCAGAATAGAGCATCCATACCAATTCTTCATTATTGCCGTAGGCGAATAATAGATATCGAAGTAACCATGCCACCATACCGATAAGCAACATTTTTTTAACACCCAGTCGTGCGAAGAATAATGGCAAAAGAAGCATGAATAAAATTTCAGAAGCTTGCCCTAAGGTCATTTTGCCAGCAGCATTTTGCATACCAATCTCATTTAAAAACGGATTAGCCCAGGCGTAATAAAACGCAAGTGGTATGGATATCAGTAGTGAGCAAATAATAAATATTGTAAAGCTTCTACTCTTAAATAATTCTAATGCGTCGAGGCCAAGGATATCACTTATTGTGGGTTTCTTACCCAATGGTTTTGGGGGTGTAGGAGGTAGAAAGAAACAATATATTCCTAATACTAATGACATACCTGCAGCAAGTTGAAATTGTATGTGCGAATCCTCTAATTTCATGAATCCAAGTATGAGTCCTGCGACTATCCAACCAATAGTACCAAGTACTCTAATCAGAGGAAATTCTTTTTCCGGTTTTTCCATTTGATTAAAACTGATTGTATTGGCCAATGCGATGGTCGGCATATACATGATCGTATAGACGAGAATCGTCCAGAAAAAGGCTGTAGGATCAAGTATAGTCGACAAGTACCACAATACCCCTGCACCTGCAATGTGCATTACAGCTTTTACTTTTTCTGCGGCGAAATAGCGATCTGCAATCATACCAATGATAAAAGGAGAGAGGATAGCACCCCAACTGACTGTGCTGAAGGCAGCGCCTACTTCGAGTCCGCTGAATCCTATTTTGGACAAATACGTTCCCATCGTTGCATACCAGCATCCCCAGACAAAAAATTCCAAGAACATCATAATCATCAGTTGGTATCGGATGGACTTCTTCATAGTAATTCTTTTAATATTTGTCGTGTGGTTAAGATTGTGAAAATAGTAAAATAACTTGTTGTCGCGGTTAAGATAAAGTGGCCATTAATGCACGGTCAAAATCTTCAATTAGATCTTGGATATCCTCTATTCCTACTGAAACTCTGATAAGGCTATCGGTAATACCGTTTTCAAGTCGGATGCTTTTCTCAATATTGAGGTGGGACATACTTGCTGGATGCATAATCAAAGTGTCTACATCACCCATAGTAGGTGCAAGTGAACCTATAGTGAGTGAATTCATGAATTTGATACCTGCCTTCAACCCACCTTTTACTTCAAAACACATCATACCACCATACAATTTCATTTGTTTACTTGCCAGTTCATGAAACTTGTGACCAGGCAATCCTAAATAATTGACAGACTCGATTGCTCTGTGGTCTTTTAAATATTCTGATAAGGCCAAACAATTTGCGCTGTGTTTTTCCATCCTTAGGGCGAGAGTCTTCATGCCGTTATTAACTAACCAGGCGTCCCATGCATTACAGTTGGTACCTAATAATTTCATCGTAGACCAGACCTTGTTATACCGTTCAGGTGTGGTGCCGATAATCACACCTGAGATGGAATTGCCATGACCATTTAAATACTTTGAGGTGGAATGAATGACATAATCTGCTCCGAATAGCAGTGGTTGCTGAATCAACGGTGTGCAGAAAGTATTGTCGATAACCGTAATCACATCATGAGCCTGCGCTACATCTGCTATCGCTTTAATATCAATACAATCCAGAGCTGGATTAGAAGGAGTTTCAAAATAGATTAGTTTAATTTGTTTATCCCTTTCAAGTTGTCGCTGAACAAGGTCTATATCGACAAGATTGGTTAAAACTGCCTTGATACCATATTTGGGTATTTGATTTTTAATAAGTTCAGTTGTTCCTCCATATAAATTGCCTTGGGTCAGGACCTTATCTCCGGCTTCCAAAAGAGACAAGAGCAGGGTAGTGATGGCTGACATGCCTGATGATGTCATGATGCCCCAGGCGTCATTTTTACCCGTGTTATGAGCTTCCAATAGAGCAATTTTAGCGGCAACTGCATCCGAAGTGGGATTATTAAAGCGGGCGTACAGATGACCTTTTGTAGGATCCTGAAAAATTTCCATACCGTCTTCAATAGAAGGTAGGTCAAAAGATGAGGTGGCATATATTGGCAAAGTGTGCGGCTTTGTGGTTTTCTTGTCATGTGCCTCTTTTACACACAACGTCTGGATTCTTTGATTCATTTTCCCTCTTTTTATTCAAATGTACAGTTTAGACTTATAAGAATTGCACGATCCGAGCTGTGACGTTCAATCATGCTTGTAACAAAGACTTACTTTTGCA
>JAJCYJ010000170.1 GCA_029262975.1 Saprospiraceae bacterium | reverse complement strand
ACAAATTCTGCGATTCTTGAATCCCATGTATTAACTCTAATAAAATCCGGAAAATATTCTCCCAATATCCATACAGATAAAAAACCAATCAATCCTACTAACACCAGGATGCTAATATATTTAAATGACACCCTACCTATAAACATCATCAACAGACAGGTCGTAAACAATAAAACGGCGGTTGACAAATTAGCAGGTAATATCAAAAGGCATACTACTGAAACTGGTATTATAATTGGAAGAAATGCATATTTAAAATCTTTGATTATATCTTGTCTAATACTCAGTGCACGTGCAATAAATATGATAAGGGCGAACCTCGCAATGTCTGATGTCTGCAGGCCAAATCCAACCCAAGGAATGGATATCCATCTTCTAGCCTCATTAGTAGCATCTGTAAAGAACAAAGTAAAAGCTAACAATGGAATGGCGACAGCAAGAAGAAGTGGTGCAAAACGGGCGTATTGCATATAGTGAAAACTATAGCAGACATAAGTCAAAACAAATCCAAGTGAAATGAAAATCAATTGTCTGATTAAGGCAAATTCTGTGTTGCCATCGTGAGATTTAAATGCTTCACTACCAGCTGCGCTATACACGGCTAATAATGAAAAGACACCTAATACAAGGGTGATCAGCCATATCGCCCGATCTCCTTTCAAATGATCTTTTAATTGTGCTACTGCGTTCATTTACGTTTTCTCAATAGTTTCCAAACACAGGAAACGAATTGGGATCCTCTGTCCTTATAGTTTTCAAAAAGGTCAAAACTCGCACACGCCGGAGAAAGCAGGACAGTATCTCCTTCTTCAGAATGTTGCTCAGCCATAACTATAGCTTCATCCATCGTATGGACTTCCGCTATCGGAACTGAAAGGTTTCCAAACTCTTCTAAGAGCTTGGTATTATCCTTCCCTAAACAAAGAACCATTTTGACCTTTGATCGAACCAATGGTTTTAATCGATCATAGTCATTGCCTTTATCCTGTCCTCCGGCAATCCAGATTAAGGGTAAAGACATGGCTTCAAGTGCATAATATGTAGCATCGACATTAGTTGCTTTACTATCGTTAATCCATTCAACGCCATTAATGACAGCTACTGTTTGTAATCTGTGATCGTCATTTCTAAATGTTTCTAATCCTTTTAGGATTTGCTCATTTGAAATATGCAATCGTCTTACAACCTCTATAGCGCAACTAGTGTTAAATCGATTATGGCGACCTCTCAAATAGGGGTTAGCAATCGAGAAGTCATCCATAGCCAATGAATCGGATATTACAGGAATACATTGTGCTGTTACATTTGAAATCCTCTGCATGATCATTTCATCATCTCCATTATAAATGAAGTATTCAGATGAGCTTTGATTCATAGTAATCTTAAGTTTACTATCTGCGTAAAATTCAAATTGCCCGGCATAACGATCTAAATGATCAGGTGTGATATTGAGAAGAACTGCAATTTCAGGTTTAAATGAAACGATATCATCCAACTGGAAACTACTTACTTCTAATACATATATCTCAACCGCTTTTTCTAAAAGAAGTGTTGAAAGACATATACCTAAATTACCACCTTTCATTACAGACTTACCTGCAAGATTCAAAATATGATACACAAGATTAGTCGTTGTAGTCTTACCATTAGAGCCTGTAATAGCTACGATAAGACCGTGACAATGCCTGGCACCATATTCTAATTCTGATATAATAATTAGGCCGTGCGCTTTGAGACTTTTAATAATTGGGGTTTCGTCTCTGACGCCCGGACTTTTTATAATTATATCCGATGCTACTAAAATGTCAAAAGTGTGTCCATTTTCTTCAAAACGGACGTTGTTTTCAATAAGGCTTTGGCGATATACAGGGTTTATCAAACCATAGTCACTGACATACGGTTCATCACCTACCTTTAAAGCAAGCAGGGCTGCCCCTACTCCGCTTTCTCCTCCTCCGATAATACCTATTCGCACTATCGAACTTTGAGGGTAATAATGGTCAGGATAGCCAGGAGTATTCCTACTATCCAAAACCTCGTTACAATTTTTGCTTCATGCATTCCCAACTTTTGAAAATGATGATGGATCGGAGACATTCTAAATATTCGTCGTCCTTCTCCGTATTTTCTCTTTGTATATTTAAAATAACTTACCTGAAGCATCACTGATAAAGTTTCTATAAAAAAAATGCCGCAGAGTATCGGTATTAAAAACTCTTTTCTTAATAGAATAGTAAGCGTAGCGATGATGCCACCTAATGCCAAACTTCCAGTATCTCCCATGAACACTCTTGCCGGATATGAATTATACCATAAGAATCCCACACAAGCTCCAATCAGACTGGCTGAAAAAATTACAAGTTCTTCTGACCTTGGAATAAAAAGGATATTCAGATAATCGGCAAATTGTGCATTACTTGACAAATAAGCGAATATGGCAAGGACACCCACAATAATTGCAGAAGTTCCAGCCGCTAGTCCATCTAATCCATCTGTTAGATTAGCGGCATTAGAGACCGCAGTAATTAGAAAGATCACGAACGGAATGAAAAATATCCAATAGAGAGCATCTTTATTATCCTGGGTAAAAAACACAAGATTTCTATAATTGAATCCATTCTTTTTCATAAATGGAATATTGGTCAATCCGGTTTTCACATAGGCATAGGACACTTTTTCATCTCCTCCTCTTGGATTTTTTACTTGTATTACCTCCACAATTGGATAACCCATTTCAAGAGCTACAGCATGGGGCACTCTTACGACTATATCACTATCCCAAAACATAACACCACCTACCATTATCCCTAATACGACTTGTCCAAGTATTTTGAATTTACCATGGAGACCAGCCTTATTTTTCTTGAATACTTTTATGTAGTCATCGATGGCACCTACCAGCGCCATCCAAATAGTTGAGAGAAGAAGAAGTCGAATATAAACACTTTCTAATTTAGCAAAAAGCAAAACTGGTATAATGACCGCAAGAATGATAATAATACCACCCATGGTAGGTGTACCCGTCTTTTCATTTTGCCCCGCTAATCCAAGATCTCTTACGGACTCTCCGATCTGCATTGATTTCAAAGAACTTATAATCTTATTACCCCAGATAACAGACACGATTAAGGCCACTACAATGGCCATGCCTGCCCTGAAGCTCAAAAATTGAAATAGTTCCGCTCCCGGAAACTTAAATTCATTTTCTAAATACTCAAATAAATAGTAGAGCATCGTTCATTCTAATCTTTTGTTCAATTACCATTTCGAGAATTAAAAAAGCAGTGGGTCCAAATCTTTATCCGGAACTCCACTGCAACTGTTAAAACCAACCTGAGAATGATAATAGAACCTACTCTTATATATCTTCAGATAAAAAATCTTTCACAATTTGCTGGTCACTAAAAAAGTGTCGTATGCCCTCAATCTCCTGATATTCTTCATGGCCTTTGCCAGCTATTAATATCGTATCAATCTTATTTGCAATAGTTAATGAGGTCTTTATTGCTGAACGACGATCCACTATGTCAAGCCACTGAGAATCATGTGCCGCAATAAGGTTTTTCTTCATTTCTTCAATTATCTCTACCGGGTCTTCACTTCTGGGATTATCCGATGTAAATATTACCACATCACTTTTTTCTACAGCTATCGCGCCCATCAAAGGACGTTTTGTCTTATCCCTATCTCCTCCGCATCCCACTACTGTTATCAATCTTCCCTTTGTCATTGAATGCTTTAACGTATCGAGGACATTAACTAATGCGTCAGGCGTATGCGCATAATCCACTATTACCCGAGGTTCATAAGCCACAACTTCCATTCTGCCTTTTGCAGTCGAAAGCCCACTAAGCTTTTCTATTAATACTTCCTCATTTATATCTTCCATTATCCTGGCCACACCATATACTGCGGTAAGATTTGCAGCATTAAATTTTCCAGTTAGTATCGTCATAAACTTAAACCCATTTATTTCTAAATACATCCCTAAAGACTCTTCACTAAGCACACGTGCTTTGTAATCTGTAAGTCTCCGAAGACTGTATTTGTAAATAGTGGCTTTCGTATTTTGAGTCATAACCTCTCCATTTCTGTCATCGATATTTGTAAGTGCAAATGCACCTTTATCTAAACTGGAAAAGAAAGATTGTTTGGCCCGAATATAGCTTGCAAAATCTCCATGATAATCAAGGTGATCATGGGTAATATTTGTAAAAACTCCACCTGTAAATACTATCCCGGCGATCCTTTTTTGATCGGCCGCATGAGAACTGACTTCCATAAATACATGTGTACATTCTTCGTGTACCATTTCAGATAAAAGTCCGTGCAGATGCACCACATCCGGTGTCGTTAATGAAGTATCACACTTTTTTTCGTTAACCAATATTTCAATAGTTGAAATCAATCCAACTCTGAAGCCTAATTCTTTAAAAAGGCCGTATAATAATGTTGCAACAGAAGTTTTTCCATTTGTTCCTGTTACTCCAACACATTTCAATTTTGAGGATGGATGATCAAAAAAAACATTTGCTATTTGTCCAATTGCTAATCTGCAGTCAGGAACCATAACATAGGAAACATTTTCCTCTATTGTCTCAGGCCATGATTCACATACTATTGCGACAGCTCCAAGGGCTATCGCCTTATTGATGAAATTGTGCCCATCTGATTCCTGCCCAGCAAGAGCAGCAAACAAAAACCCGCTTTTAACTTTCCTGGAATCGATTACAATTCCACTAATTAATGGCAGATCATCTCCTTTCAATTTATATCGACCTACTCCTTTAAGTAAATCTTTTAATATTTGCTTTTTCACTTTCTAATTGAGATAAAGTATTATTTCTTTATCCGATATAGATTGACCCGGTCGAACTGATTGTCGACGTACCTTTCCATATCCGTCCACTTGTACTTTCATTCCGAGATTTTCAAGAACATATACAGCATCTCTTAACCCCATTCCTTCCAGGTCAGGCACTACATTTTTTTTAATTTTGGCCTTTCCGTTTAGAACTTCTCCATCTTGCCCCGAATATCCCTTTATCCATTTACCCGATGGTGCATATCTTATTTTGAGATCGTCAAAAATCTGCTCATAATCCTCACCGAATCCATAGACTTTACCATTGTAGTCGCCTTTAAAATCTCCTGTGTGATCGACAATTTGAGCTTGTTCTGTATGAATGGCATAAGTCCAGTCGATTACTCTTTTAAATATGGGCCCCGCCACCTGATTACCGTAGTACATATTTCCTTTCAGACCATAGACCACTACGATCATTGAATATTGAGGCTTATCAGCGGGCCAATAGCCTACAAATGAAGCGTTATAATTTACCTCTCCATCACCTGCATACCCCACTTTTGTTGTACCGGTTTTTCCAGCAAATTTGTAATTATCAGATTTTAAATTTTTTCCTGTTCCTCTTTCTACAACTCCTTCAAGCATAGACTGTAATTCTCTTATACTCTGAATACTTGCAATTGATTCTTTATTTATTTTTGGTTGAAACGATTTTTCAATAGTTCCATTAGCTTTTATATCTGTGACAAGTTGCAAATCCATCAATTTCCCATCGTTGGCAATTGCATTATAGAATCTTAATATTTGCAGAGGTGTCATTTCCATTTCGTAT
>JAJCYJ010000169.1 GCA_029262975.1 Saprospiraceae bacterium | reverse complement strand
ATGGCAGCAACCAAATTAGAATTACATATAATGACGATGGCGAGACGTTGCCAATTTGGCATCCAACTGATGATAGAATTCTCATCACGGCATATAGAGACGGAAACTATCAAATTTGCGAATTAGATTTGCATATTAATTAGAGTCTACAACTTCCACTGTACATCGCATTTCGGATAGAATACAAGAATTGGACATACTTGTAATCGCGTTTTTAGCAGATTATATAATTCAAAAAGGACATAAATCAGGTTCAATATATTCATCTCTTGCCAGCTCAGAATTATAAATGTCAAACCCGTAATGGTAATCTAATAAACTCTTGAATTGATTTTTTAATCGTGGGAATTCCTTTATGAAGTCATCAAAGGTTTCACTTTTAGATTTTGTCAAGAAATGGTTGACAACCTTCACGGCGGCAACTGTTATCGTCTTATGGAATTTTTCTCCTTTACCATTTTTAATATCAAATTGTAAAATTTGATGACAGATATTTTTACATGCCTGATCAGTGCCATACTTTCTAATGTGAATCCAGGCTAACCTCATATGCGCCTCATGGCTAAAGATACTTGGATCGAGCGTTCCATCCTCAAACTGCTTGACAAATGTTGCATCATCAAGATTGGTATGTTTTTCCATTTGTCAATTATTAGATTTCGCAAAAAGACTGAATTTATTTAGTGTTTGATGACCCAAAATATAAACCAAATCAAAGAGGCTTAAACCTGCATTTCAACAGGATAGGTTAAATTACTTTGTTGCTCGTTTTTTATTTTCTTAGTTTCTCGGTATCCTTTATAAATCTTTCTATCAAATCCTTAGAAAAAGAACTGATCACTTGTGCCTCTGAATCTTCGATGCCATTAATCGCATTAGCAACTTGATTCATAGCTTCAATAAATTCTGCGTATTCAGGTGAAGGCCCATGTTTGTGGCAATAGTTTATCACTTTTTTGTAGATGTTTTCTACATCAGATTTTTTTCTAATTTCATATTCAAATGACCAAATCGTCTCAGTAGCCCATGGATGGTGTGCTAACATCGATATGATCGCTTCCTTTTCTTCCTGCTGGATTTGTCCATCAGCCATTGAGATCACATAGAGCAGTTCGCCCAGTATCTCATATAATTTTTCTTTTTCTCTCATGTCGATAAAGAACTTAAATAATCCTGATCAGAATTATAATTTACGATAAAATCCCGATATCTGTTCGATGGTTAATGAGAATCCCTTGTCACTTCACTTCCCGACTTTCCTTTAAGAAAATATAAATCTGCACCAAGATGAGATTGGTCGACATCTCTGATATACATCTCGACATATCCACGATTGTAGCCCAGATCTTCCGGTTTCCATAGCGCACGCCGTCTTGCCAACTCTTCCTCAGACACCATCAAATTCAGAGATCGTGCAGGTACATCTACTTCAATGATATCCCCATTCTGAACAAGACCAAGATTACCTCCTGCAGCAGATTCAGGAGACACATGTAGAAATACAGTTCCATATGCGGTACCACTCATGCGGCCATCCGATATCCTCACCATATCCGTAACACCTTTTTCCAAAAGGGATTTTGGCACACTCATATTACCTACTTCCGGCATACCCGGATATCCTTTTGGACCTACATTTTTCAGGACAAGTATGTCGCTTTCTTCGGCGACAAGATCCGGGTCATTTATCTTGGCATGATAGTCTTCAATATTTTCAAATACGAGCGCCTTTCCTGTGTGAACCATCAATTCAGCTGTGGCTGCAGAAGGTTTAATGATCGCACCATCCTCACATAAATTGCCATAGACTACAGCAATACCGGAAGCTTCCTGGAAGGGTTTTGAGCGAGTAGCAATTATTTCTTCGTTATAACATGTAGCATTTTGGCAATTTTCCCCTATCGACCGACCATTCACCGTCAGTGCATCCTCGTGTAATTCGCTACCTAATTCTTTGACAACCACAGGTAGTCCTCCGGCATAGTAGAAATCTTCCATGAAATATTTCCCGGAAGGTTGAAGATTAGCTAATAAAGGGATTTGGCTACCCAACCGATCGAAATCCTTTAGTTCCAGTGGCACTTCCATCCTACCCGCAATGGCCAGAAGATGCACCACGAAATTGGTAGAACCCCCGATAGCCGCATTCAGCATGATCGCATTTTCAAATGCCTTTCGTGTCAATATTTGAGAGAGACAGATATCCTGGTTCACCATTTCTACGATCCTCCTGCCACTCAACTGGGCCAGTACCTTTCGTCGCGAATCTGCAGCAGGAATAGCTGCATTTTCAGGCAATGAAAGTCCAAGTGACTCCACCATACAAGCCATCGTTGAAGCTGTACCCATAACTGCACAATGTCCCTTGCTTCGAGCCATACAGCCTTCGGCAAAGCGAAATTCTTCATCGCTTATGGTACCCATTCGATTTTCCTCGGTCCATCGCCAGACATCACTGGTACCGACATCTTTACCCCTGTATTTACCTGTAAGCATAGGGCCTCCGGATACCACGATAGTCGGCAGATCAACGCTGGCCGCACCCATTACCGTTGCCGGAGTAGTCTTGTCACAACCACACAAAAGGACTACCCCATCTAATGGATTCGCCCTGATAGATTCTTCGGTATCCATACTCATAAGATTGCGATACAACATGGCAGTAGGCTTGATCAAGGTCTCCCCCAGGGACATAACAGGAAATTCCAACGGAAAACCACCTGCCTCCAGCACACCTTTCTTAACAGATTCTGCCAACTCACGAAAATGAGCATTACAGGGTGTCAATTCTGACCATGTATTACAGATACCTATGACTGGCTTACCCTGAAATGCATCATCAGGTATGCCCTGGTTTTTCATCCACGCCCGGTATATAAACCCATCCTTTCCTTTCTTTCCGAACCAATTCTGGCTTCTTCTTTTCTTCATTGTTAATTTTTCTGAAATTAAATCAGTGATAGCCAGTGGCATTAATTATCACTACTTGCAATATCTGAAATTAAGCCGATAATTTTTCTTTTGGTTTGGATTAAGCGAATCAATTCTTATAAACTTTCACTATTCTTTATGATGTCTTTGATGACAAACTGTTTTACTTATCGAAAATATAAAGTGGTCATACGAGGTGAAGGCTCTTGAAGTCGGAATGCCACATTCCATTTGGATTGAATTCAAAATGACCTTAATTAAATTCAATTAATCAGCCTTTTTTAGAAAAGGTTGAGTCAAAAAGCGGCTGCCTGAAAGCGCAGTAAAAGCCCAGTTTATTATAGATTAATTGTTCATTGGTCACTCTTGTTATTGGTTATAGATTATAATTGCTGCGGGTCTATGCGGGTCTTTTAGCATGGTCGCCCCGCTCATTCGAATAAACCACCCGCAACTAATCTGGGCATATAGTACGCCGCTGTCCACTTAGATGAGACTTGCCTTGAACATGGACATTGATTCCGCCATTGTAGCGGTTCTCTCGCTTGAAGACACGGATTAGTTCATAAAGAGCACATTTTAAATAACGACAATTGATTATTCAGATATACATTTCCTTATATTTCACATTCCTCAGTAACTTTCCGGTATGATAAAGAGAATTTTGCTCGTATTCCTTCTACTTATAATAGCTGGACTTATATATGGTTACTTTACATACTATCCACAACTGTCAATTGCCAATGGATATGCTGCTAAAAAAATGTGCTCGTGTACCTTTATTGCGGAAAGAAGCCAGGAAAGTATTCAATCGGAAGACCTGGCGTTTGGCCCTTTAGCACAAACTAAAACAACCATTAATCGGGACGCCAGATCCGTCACAACAACACTCTTTGGTCTATCTCCCAGGACAGCTGTATATCGAGGTGACGCAGGTTGTATTTTGCTCGATGGGATGGATGATTATGGCATAGACCTGTTAGTAGATCGACCTCTCCCTAGTGATACAACATTCTGGCCCTTAGGAGAAAATATAGAGTATACATCTATACCTCCAGAGATTGATATGACCCAATTAAATAAAGCAATTCATAGCGCATTTGATCCATCGATGGGCATGGACAGTCTTAAGACACGGGCCGTGATCGTCGTATATAAGAACCAACTCATTGCTGAACAATATGCTAATGGATTTGACAGCCAAACTGAAATATTAGGCTGGTCCATGGGTAAAAGCGTGACCAGCACACTTATAGGCATGCTCGTTAAAAAAGGGGTACTCACGCTAACAGACAAAAACATATTTCCGGAATGGACAGATGACCGCAGTCAGATCACACTGAAGGACATGCTACAAATGCAAAGTGGTCTTGCCTTTTCTGAAAACTATGCGCAAATATCTGATGCAACAAATATGCTGTTCAAAGCAGAAGATATAACGGTGATTCCAAAAAATAACAGCCTTATTTATCCACCAGGCACCCACTGGTCATACAGCAGTGGTACGACCAATCTCCTTTCTGGTTTAATACGAGATAAGATTGGGTCTGTCGACGCATACCTGCGTTTCCCATATGACAGTCTTTTTAATCGCATTGGTATGAACAGCGCTGTTTTAGAATCAGATGAATCCGGGCATTATATCGGTTCTTCATTCTGCTATGCTACCCCCAGGGATTGGGCGAAATTCGGACTACTTTATCTCAACCAGGGAAATTGGAATGGCGATCAACTTATAGATACCTCATGGGTAGATTTTGTCCGTACTCCTAATGCGAACAGTAAAGGCATATATGGTGGCCAATTCTGGTTGAATGCGGACCACAGCGCCTATCCTGATGTACCAGAAGATTTGTATTCCTGTAATGGTTTTCAGGGGCAACATGTTTTTATAATTCCTTCACTCGATATAGTAGTTGTAAGAATGGGGTTATCAGAACAGCCGATATTTAATGCCAACAACTTTTTGAGAGATATTGCATCATGCATCAAAAAGGGATAGAGATAATTCCAGTAATGATTTATGATACGATACTTTTTATATACGTGATAGTCATTGTGTTCAGTTCGTTATCTTTAACCTATGCTTACATTTTTCCGCAAAATCAGAAAATCATTAGCCGGTGCAAGTGCAACCAAAAAGTATTTGCTATATGCTGTTGGTGAAATCATGCTGGTGATGATCGGAATCCTACTGGCATTACAAGTAAATAACTGGAATGAATGGAGAAAAGATAGAATTACTGAAAAGAGGACATTAGAAGACCTGGTGGAAAATCTTGAGTTAAACGTTACATTTCTGAATGAGCGTGTCAAAACTAATTTAAAGTCAGATCGCTCAAGTGAAATAATTGCCTCATTTCTTGAAGAAAGACTTCCCTATAATGACACACTGGAAAGACATTTTGGATGGGGATTAACGATCGAACATGTTGGCTCCATTTCATCCGTTGGATATGAAACACTTAAAAATGTGGGTATAGAGATTATTAAAAATAGAAAATTAAAAAAAGAAATCATTTTTTTGTTTGAAGAAACATATAAAAATACACACACCAGAATAGATCGAATAGAACCTTCAAATATAGAAATTACAAAAGTTCGCCAAGGATTATTCATGAGAAAACCAGGATTCAAATTCGAACCATTTGATTATAAAAGTTTGCTCGAAGATAAAATCTATAAAAGTTGGTTATTGACTATAAAGAATAACAGACAATGGTTAAACTATTCTATTGAGAATAGTCTAGAAGAAACCGAAAGGGTGCTTCAACTTATTAAAGATGAATTGGGTAAAGCGAACACATAAGTTTCGTCTGCCCATGGTCTGCTACCACTAATTGAAATATTATAAACTCGTAAATTGTATTGACTTATTTCGATTTGATCAGTTCTCCTTATGTTTCTATTTTATAGATGTCGAATAATCTCTTTTGCAATAACATCATCGGTATCTAATTCCAGCGATTTCTGATACATATTTTTAGCTTCTGCTATTTGCCCGACTCTTATATAAGCTTCACCTAGTGAATTATAAACTTTAGTATCGTTAGGGAATGATTGCAGATTTCTTTCGAACAACAAAATGGCATCTGCAAGCTCATTTCTAGCTATCAGATAATGTCCTATTAAATTTAGAGTATTAACATTAATCCTATTT
>JAJCYJ010000168.1 GCA_029262975.1 Saprospiraceae bacterium | reverse complement strand
CATAATCATAGAGCGAAGCCAAGACTTCATTTTAATTACAGATCTCTTTCTAACACCGAGTGGTCAGACAAGGCCAGGCAAAAAATCGAAAAATATCTCGCATTTTATCCTGAGGGTGTTTCGGTAATTTTGTGATAGTATAAATCAAATTGGGTACCATTTCTGTGAATAATAGGCTAAAAAGGTCTTACATTTCGCAAGCAATCCAATACCACTTATGGAAAAATCTTCAGAAAACAAGACTTACCAATGTATTGTCATAGGAGCCGGCCCTGCAGGAATTGTTGCCACTAAAGAATTAATTGAAATTGGTATAAAAGATGTCCTTTGTCTTGAACAATCGGAAAAATTAGGAGGAGTTTTTGCTGATAGTTACGACAACCTGATCTTGACCTCTTCAGTCACATTTAGTATGTTTTCAGATTTTTGGGTTGGTAATGGCAAGGAACATCACTTTTGGACTAAAGATGAAGCGGTGACATATTGGACAGAATATGCCCGTCATTTCGATGTCACAAAGCATGTCCGATTTCGATCCAAAGTAATCGAGGTAAAACAATCAGATGAAGGAACCTGGCATGTAGAAATAGAATCAGGAGAAAAATATCGCGCACACAAATTGATCCTGGCTATTGGTAATAATCGAATTCCCCGATATCCAGAATGGAAAAAGAAACTGAAAGAGGTTGGTACCTCGCATTCCAGTGAGTATCGAAATGCCTCTAAATATAAAGATAAGAAGGTCCTTGTTGTTGGAGGTGGCGAATCTGGTTCTGATGTAGCCTATGAAATATCCAAAGTAGCCAAAAAGTGCTGGGTAAGTCTGCGGGAATCAACAGGATGGGTCGTCCCCCGTGCCCGCGGAGGACATGCGGCCGACGTATCCACACATAGGGGTATTTGGGACTTACCCAGAGCATTCGGTGCTCAATTGAGTCCGTTTGTATTGAAGCTGGAACGAGCACGAAAGGATCCAATCTTCGATGCCCTTGCTGAACTTAATGATCGGGTATTAGCGCGCAATGGAATCTGGGGAACCTATGGGACCAAGACACTGGCACTCCCGAAAGCTATTGCACATCATGGTTGTGCAGTGGTAGAAGATATTACGGAAATATTAGACGGAGGCCGAACCTTAAAGACATCCGATGGGCACTTGTTGGAAGAACTTGATGAGATTGTTTTTTCCACCGGCTATAATAACCAGGTCTTATTTATGCCGGATTCACTAAGGAACTGCGATCCTCGAAGACTTTATAAACATATGTTTCATCCTGAAATAGGGGATTCTTTAGCGTGGATTGGTTGGGCGAGGCCAGGATTTGGCAGTCAATTTCCAATTATGGAAATGCAGTCAAGATATTGTGCATTGGTATTTAAAGGGGAAATATCCCTACCAGAAAGTGAGGTAATGATCCAGGAAAGCATAACAGACGAAGCATCTTACACAAAACAATTTGAAGGCAACGCAACCAGGATAAGAAGTCTAGTAGATTATCATCACTACATGAATAATCTCTCTAAAACTATCGGATGCTATCCTCCTATTAAAAAGTACTTCTTTTTGCATCCCCGGCTTTGGCTACACCTAATGTATGGACCTACACAAGCCACCCAATTCCGGCTTCAGGGGCCGGGTAAAAAGGTAGCTTTGGCTCATGATATTATATACAAGCTTCCTTTAAGTACCTTTAATCACATTGTTAAAGCTGGGCTTAAGGGAAGATTGCAATATGCTTTAAAGGCACTTTCTCCATTTAAATAATCTTTAGGAAATACCTGACTTTGAGTCAGCTCTCCTACGCAAGGTGCCATCCGCCCTACCCCTTTTCTGTCTTACGTGTATCAATGACAACTGAAAGTACAGCCAAAACTGCCAAGAGCAAAAACAGTAATAAATCCATCCTGATATTCATAAAGTCGTGAGGAAAAATACCTAAAAGAGAAAATATCAATGCTATAATTGACAATAAGGTTGCAATCGGAATTATCCGAAGGGCATAGGCTCTTTTATAATATATAGCTGTAAAAATTAACGGAGCAAGTAAAGCAGTACCTGCAAAACTAGTTCTTGCCAAAAGCACCAGTTCATCGCTCGATAATAAAGCCAAGAGCAATGATGATAGGGCAAAAATTAAAATGCCAATTCTGGCGTATCCAACCATTTTTTCATCAGCTCCTGTGAGAATTGATCTTAACTCACCACCAAGGGCAAATAATTGAGAATCGGACGTTGATATCGCAGCTGCGATGATACCCAGCATCACGATACTTCCAATTATTTCAGTCTGATCAGAAATATAAGTTTTATGTAAAAATTCCGAGGTAGAAGCATCTGGGTAAAGAGAAGCACCATACATGCCCATGAAGACAGTAGGCAGGATAATAACAATGCCAAATGCACCAAGTCCAATGGCCATTTTACGAAGTGTCTTGTCATCTTTAAGAATAACGAGTCTGGTAGAAATTTGAGGCTGAGTATAAGGCATCATTAAGATTGCAATTAAGGAACCCAACAAAAATTGAAAATTAAATAATCCTTTAGGACCAGGCACAGACAATAAAGCTTCATTCACTTTTTCAACTTCTTCAAACATAGCCCGAATACCACCAAAATGATGTAGACAATTATATCCTATTATCCATATTGCTACGAGTAGTAAAATGCCTTGAAGAACATCGCTATACATGATTGCCTTAAGTCCTCCGACTTCGCTATAAATCACCATTACCAACACAAGAATTGTGGCCCAGGCTGACATTGGAATCACTTCTGGAAAAGTGGCATGTAAAAATATAGCTACTCCTCTAATTTGAATAGCGATGTAAGGCAATAAAAAAACAAAGACTCCAATAAAACCAACGATGCCGGCAAAACGCGAACGGAAATTATATGCCAAAAATCCAGACATCCCTTGCCACTCTCTTTCACGTGCTTTCTTTCTCAACTCAAATCCGAACCATAAAATACTGAAAGCCATAACACAATGAGAAAACATCAGAAAAATCCAGGCCCCTACACCATGAATTCTAAAAAAATCAGGCATTCCTAAGAGTGAGAAGGTACTGAATAAAGTGGCAGCTATGGTGAAGAATCCAAGAACGGCTCCTATGTCTGCTCCACCTAATAAATATTGCTTTGTTGTTTTGGATGTTGATCGCACACGATGAGCAAAAAAGAACAAGATGGCAATATAAACAAGCCCTATAGTCAATAACATTGTCAGCATAAAAGGTTGAATTTCAACACATTAGAATATAAACTTCTCACTATTTCGTAATTCCAGGATGCACCTTAGCTCCAATGACAGTCAGCAACACAATCAAAACCGTCACCACTATTCCAGTCCATAAGGTATACGGAATACCCCATAACGAAGGTTTGTAGATCCCGATAGGAATGATAATAGGACTTAAGGTGATAATTATTATGAGGAAGACAAGAATTCGGCATATTGTCCACAGTTTTAACTTATTTCCACTATTAAATTTTTGACTGTTCTTCATGAAATAATCTGATAAGTATAAAATTAAGACGCAAGATAATAGCGTAAAGATTAATACTGATAAGATACCTGATAGAATGTTAAATTGACCAATTTTTATATCCAATTTTAATTTGAAATAAAAGAAGCAAGAACCTCAATTATTCATATCTTCAACGCCTTAAAAGCCATTTGAAAAAGTATCTATTTGGTATTTAAACTAAGGTATACATGGATTTAATTTTATATGCTAAAGCCTAAATTAATCATCCAATTTATCAATATTATTTCAATTAAATTAACTAAAATGAGACGTCTGTTTTACTATTTTCTAATTGTTATTTTTGGACTGTTTTATTCAGCATGTAAAAACGATAAAACAGATTCGGCAGAAATAGAAAAAAGTGCGGTTGCCGCCACTCCCGAAAACCAAATGAGGGATATTCCCGGGTTAAAAAGAAAGAGAGGGCTAATCACTAAAACAGACAAAGCGACACCTGGATATATTTTGTTCCATCCTTCCATCGGATCATCTACTTATCTGGCTAACATGGATGGCGAAATAGTCAAAGAATGGAAAGGGGACCTGAGTACCATGCTCACCTATCTCATGGATGATGGACATATCATCAGGGGCGAACGAGATAATGATTTTCCAACCTTCGCTGCCGGCGGACAATCCGGAGTTATCAGAGAGTATGATTGGGATGGTAATCTAACTTGGAATTTTAAATATGCAACTGCAAAATTATTGACCCATCATGATATAGCTGTTATGCCAAATGGAAATATTCTAGCCATCGCATGGGAGGTTAAAACTAAAGAGGAGTGTATTGCCCTTGGTATCAATCCTGAGAACCTGCCGGAAGCAGGTTTATGGTTCGATAAGATTATCGAAATTCAACCAACAAGACCTGAAGGTGGAGAAATCGTGTGGGAATGGCGTATGTGGGATCACTTAGTCCAAAATTTTGATGACAGTAAGCCTAATTACGGAGACCCTAAGGTCAACCCACGGAAGTTAAATTTGAACCCTCATATACACCCTATTCATATGACAGAAGAACAATTGCAGGGAGCAAAAGCAGGAGGCTTTATGACTTCTAATGCTACTGTACAAAATATGGGTTCAGATCTAACACATCTTAACGCTATTTACTACAACCATGAATTAGATCAAATCGCTGTGAGCTCATACAACTTTAATGAAATTTATGTTATCGATCATAGCACAACTACAGCGCAAGCCAAAACCAGTAAAGGAGGAAAATATGGGCATGGCGGTAATTTGTTGTACCGATGGGGAAATCCACAGAATTACGACCGCGGTGGCCCTGAAGATCAAAAGTTGTACCATCAACACGATGTTAGATGGATCCCCAAGGGATATCCGGGAGAAGGGAATATCATGATTTTCAACAATAATATCTATGGTGGAAAGGGCAAATTTAAAGATGTTTTTGAGGCTCTTGGACAACTTCAAAGACCAGAACTCAGTCTTGAAGAAGTGGACAACTATACAGCTGTTTTTGAAATCACTCCCCCCATTAATGCATCCGGAAATTACGATATATCAGATGGCGAACCATTCGGTCCGTCTGAGAATACATGGACCTATACGGCACCTGACAAATATTCATTTTACGCTCCATTTATCTCGAGTACACATAGATTGAAAAATGGCAATACATTCATTAATAGTGGCCCACGTGGTCGATTTTTTGAAGTTACACCTGACGGAGAAATTGTTTGGGAATACCTAAACCAATATTTTCATAATTATCGATTGCCAGATGGATCTGTGCCACAGCCAGTGGGTCCTTTCTTTTTTGCCCAATATCGCGTCACACATATACCCCTTGATCATCCTGCATTAAAAGGAAAGGATTTGAAGCCATTAGCCGTACAACCCGAGCCATTTATTCCAGGACCTCCTCCGGAAGCTCATTAATGCCAACGATTATTATGATGAAAGAAGAATTTAGTAAGCTATATCTATCTCGATAAAAATGGATTGTCTTTAAATGAACATGCTTATCTCGCTTAGATGGTTTAATCGTAATAAACCTCAGTATACAATAATTACAAACTTCAAATTACTGAGGAATGCTTTTGCCAAAAGGAGAAAAACGCATAAATAGAAAGAATAAAAAAAGTAAAAAGAGAATACCCGCAGCAATGATAAAGATGGAAGAAATCGCAACTGTCTTAGCCAGTGGTAGCAACAATATCGGAGACAGGAATTGACCCATAAACCAAAAAGTAGTCAATCTACCGATCTCTCTTCCCCTGATTTCAATAGGTGCAATTTTCATCACCCACATATTTGTATTTGGGATCATCATGCCCATGCCCAAACCAGCTATTATCAAGGATAAACAAGCAACAAAATAATTTTCCGCAAATCCTAACAACAAGTAGGCAATAGCCATTAGAAAATATCCGGCGGTAAAAATTGTAAAAAAACCAAATCGATCTTTCAGTTTAAAATATGAAAATGAGGAAACTGCAGAAAATGCAGTGCTTAACGCTATGGCAAGACCAATGAGCGCATTCTTCTCGACACCGATTTCTTTTAAGTGAAAGGGAACCTGGACGGGTATCAAAAAGAACAGAATCCAAAGTACCATTGTATTAAAAAACAACAACCATATGATACCGGGCGATTTCAGTCCTTTAATTGGACTTTTGGCCTTTTCGGCTAATTCAGGTTCTTTTAAATATCGCACAGCGAGCGGCAAGATGAGTAGCGCAAAAATGTAAATTAAAAAAGGATACCTCCATCCGACATCAGCTAAAACCCCTCCCAATCCAAGAAATATTATTCCTCCCATGGACATGAAGGCAATTTGAATACCTATAAATTTTTGCCGCTCAGGTCCGACAAAATAATCAGCGATCAGAGTTGTTACAATCGTCATCGTAACACCTACGGCTATACCCAAAACGGCCCGACTTATCAACAAAAGATAGATGTCTTCAAGCCAAAATCCAGCCGTACCACCGAGTGTGTAAAGGACCATGGCTATATAGAGAAATTTCAATCTACCATAGCGATCTATCAGAATTCCAGCTATCCCGGCACTCAAAGCGATAAGCAAGGCAGGCACCGTCATGACAAGCTTCACTAAAAATGCTGCATTTGCATGATGCGCATAAGCTTCAGTCATTTCAGGCAGAGATGGCGAAATAGTAATAATAGACATAATCGTCAGACTACTCACAAGTAGTAATGCGAGTTTCATAAACTTGTCTTCACCTTGCATTTTGTCGATTTTCTTATTTTGATAGTACAATTGTTTCTAAAGGCTATTCATTGGAATAGGCATTTTTAATCATAAATTACAACTTTATGATATATACTTAACTATATCATATTCAGCGAGTTATAACTTAAACAGGCTTGCCTTTCATAAGGTCTTGTAACATGGTTTTGAAATTCTCCTTTTTGTTGAGATGTGGAAGTGGCTCTGCGGGTGCCTCAACACCTAAAAATTCACAAAGCGGAGGCCAGCCATCTCTGACATCGTAGACAAGTAATTTATCCGCAGGAACATATGCTTTCACTTCTTCTATATGTTTATTCCATACAGTTTCTACAAAATCCTTATCCAAGAACCGCCCTTCAAATTGTGTCTTCCATAAATAGCCTTTGACAAATTTGATGCATTTAAAGACTTTGCGAAGGCGAGGTGTAACTACTAGTTTAGCAATCATTACAATTTTCTCGGGTACGGTCTGTGGGCCGGCTGTCCAAATCGTACTTTTTACACTGGTATACCATTTATCGAAAGGTCTGACAGTTAAAATCACTTTGGCATCCGGATATCTTTTCATGTGCTCTTTGTACCAGGGATAACAAGGAAAATCAACACTCGCTTCATATCCGTCGTAAATTTCATCCCATTGGGTCGATCCAGTTTCTGCAAGTGTTTTCCAATAATGCAGGTTTTCAGGATTTAATAAAAGATCTTTGAAATGATAGGCCTTAGATATTCCAAGAATTTCCAATGATCTTTTCAACGTATTTGTCCCTGTCCTTGGAAATCCTGCACCGATTATTTTAATACTCATATTTAAAAAAGTTTAATAAATTTTACAAATTACATGTGATGACAAAATGAATTTAATGTTTGATTTAAATTTTTTGAATCACAAATAGATAGTAGATCCAGCACTACTTATTGGTTGCCATTTCAGTGTAATTTAGAAAAGAAAAAAGACTATTCTACCAAATCGTAAAAATTTCGTTTTGATTTTTATATATGCTGAATTACTGATAAATAAAAATATCTTTAGAGCTTCATATACCCTGTATACAATAAGACATTTCACAAATATTATTTCAACCAACATGAGAAAAGACATAATTCTTGTTCTGGCACTAGCTTGTCCATTATTTTTCTACCAATGCCAAGAGACCTCCACAGACAGTACAGATAACAAGGAAGAAGCCAAGCCAAAAGAGCAGGATCGCAACATGTTCGGGTTGCATATACCACGAGGCGTGACAATTGAGACTCCTGATATCGATGAGGGCTATATTCTTTTTTGTGAACCTAATGGAGCATCAACATATCTAATTAATCGCAAGGGAAAAGTAGTCCACAAGTGGAAGGGAAATTATGGGGTAGCCGGTGCTTATCTCAATGACGATGGGTCGTTATTTCAAAATGTTGCGGATGTCGATTTTCCAGTATTCGCTGGAGGAGGAGAATCTGGCAGGCTACAAAAAATCGATTGGAATAGTAAGATCTTATGGGATTTCGAATACAGTAACTTTGATTATTGTCATCACCACGATCTAGAAGTCTTACCTAATGGCAATGTCCTCGCAATTGCCTGGGAATCGAAGAGTTATGATGAATCTGTCGCTGCTGGAAGAGACCCCGATCAAACCCCAAAAGCCGGATTATGGCCTGATAAAATAGTCGAAATCAAACCTGAAGGTAAATATCATGGTCAAATAGTATGGGAATGGCACATGTGGGATCATCTCATTCAAGACTTTGATCAAACCAAAGCGAACTATGGCAATCCAGCAGACCATCCAGAACTACTGGACATCAATAAAGGAAGAAAAATGCCACCGATAATCACCCAGGATAGCATGGATATATTAATAGCTAAAGGAGGACAATGGAGAAACCGAACAGCAGATAATCGTGGATCCGATATCTATCATGTAAATGCCATAGACTATAATCCGGAATTGGATCAAATCACTATTAGCTCTCCCAATCTGAATGAAATATTTATTATTGATCACAGTACAACGACCAGTCAGGCAGCAGGACATCGTGGTGGTCGCTGGGGTAAAGGAGGAGACATACTTTATCGCTGGGGCAATCCTCAAAATTATCAGAGAGGAGACTCCCTCGATCAAAAACTTTTTGGCCAACATGATATTAGATGGGTTGAAAAAGGCAAACCTGGAGCAGGACATCTCACAGTCTTTAATAATGATATTCCAAATGGTCCGGATAGTATGGAGTATTCTGCCGTCTACGAAATAGTACCTCCAACGGATGAAAAAGGCAACTACCAACTAGAAACAAATAAGGCTTTCGGACCTGAGCTTCCTATTTGGACGTATGTTGCTCCGGATACTATTTCATTTTTCTCTAGTTTCATCTCTGGAGCTCATCGGCTCGATAACGGAAACACGTTTATCAATGAGGGTGCCAGAGGGCGATTTTTTGAAGTAACACCCGAAGGTGAAATTATATGGGAATACCTGAATCAATTCAGGGGGACAATACATAAACCAAATGGAGATCCTAATCCTCCAATACCGTTTGCATATTACCAGTTCAGATCGACATTTATCCCTGCAGATCATGTAGCATTTGAAGGTAAGGAACTTATACCGTTGGATCCACAACCTGATATTTTCAAATTACCTCCTCCTTCTGAAGACAAAGGTGAAGATGAACATTGATTATTTGGTTGTTCATTTTATTCTTCAACTCTGACGAAGGCCATTAGATTCTTTGCAATTAAAAAGCCAGTGCTACAACTCAATATCTGTAGGCGTAAATCTTGAATTATTACAAAAGTAGTGATAACTGAGAAAATGAAAATTCCAAATGCGTCAAACCAGATTTGATTATTTTCATTTTCCATTCTAGTCCATCTGATGAGTTCCTCCTGAGGCAGACAGATTAAACCCATAGAGCTTATAATCCAGCATATGAATCATAGATTTTATGTGCTTGTGATTAAAAAGCCACTGCAGATAAATAATAATTTCGATCTTTTAGCACCGCCATAGAAAGCTGGCTGGTGTAAAGTTCGAAATTGCATTAATTTTTTACCAAAACTGGTTCTACGCACTTTCTATCTAACTGCTCATCGCGTTAGCTCATTTTTAATACACCCGTGGATGTCTTGAGTTTACAGTGGGTAGACCAATATTTATAATAGCTCTTGGTATTCGTTCATTTTTTTTCATTCGCCAAATGAAGGAGCGCTCTTCAATTTTATTGAAGTCAGAGTGCCAGAGCACTCTGAAGCAACTGAACCCGAAGGGAGCATGGGCCT
>JAJCYJ010000167.1 GCA_029262975.1 Saprospiraceae bacterium | reverse complement strand
ATTAGAACACTGTCAGGCACGCAGTGAAAACAAATTGCAGTTTCATTTTAATGCCTCAATGACCGCAGTGTCCATAGCCAAAGGGATTGCCAGAAAAGGATGTTCTATAGATGCACCCATCTCAATTTCGGTATCGGATGTAAAAATGGAATTACAGAATAGAAATATGATACAAAGAATATTTTCCATCTATGGTTTTGACCATAAATTGATAAAAATAAACAAACGGTATAAGCAACTATTGTCCTTTGGGAAAATTGCAGCTTAATTTATTACCGGACTATTGAATAATAATCCTTTTATTATAATATCCAATCAAGTAGTTCTGGATATCTACATCGCGCTTCTATTCTCATTTCCCATGTATACAATCTTGGCTTTCTTCACTCCATCAGAAGAAATAAGCAATGTATTTGAAATATATTTAGATGAAAATTACATCTAAAGTAGAGCTATAAGTCAAAGACCATTCTTTGAATTTTTTTCCAATTGGCTTAGTAGTCTATCAAATAAATTTTAATGAATTCTACTAATCTCTTTTGCAAACTGCACCCACTCTTAATCCTCTAAAGAATCACAATGAAACAATTGGGATATTTTATGAGAAGCCTGAATTATTGAATTGTCGACTGAAAATTTTAGGTTGACGAATTCAGCTTCTAAACTGTTGAGGAATTCGTTTTTGTTAGCAACCTAAAGCACCTTGGCTGTGAGTTTTTTTCTGGTGCTGTCAAACTTGAAATTTTTGTTCAGAATATTAATTTATACATCCTTCATCTTAGTCTGATTCTTAGTTCGGGGTTCATTGATGTACTTCGATTTGCCTATTCGGAAAGCGGGGCCGGCTCTATGAGGTCTGTGATCTGCAATCTTATCACATCCATAACGCTTACAAGAAAACTGTGCAAACTGAAATAAGAACTGGGAAAGAGATTCTTCCGGTAAAAAAACTATTAGCGCACGTTAATCTCCCTAAAGACACGATAACTTCTATCAAGTAATATTCCTATATTTAAACTTCCGTGCCCATTCAAGACACACACAAGTGGCTATGATGATTTCATCATTTTCTGTTAAAAAAGCAATATGCTTAAATACACCTCAATTATCCTTTTTCTATTAAGCAAATTATGTTTTGCACAAACAATTGATGATGCAGGAACTAATTATAGCAATCAATATTTTGAATCTGAAATTTCAGACGCCCAAAAATTAATTACTGAATTAATGGCTGAAAATGGAATACCCGGATTATCAATTACAGTAGCGAAAAATGATAATATCCTTTGGGCGCAGGGTTTTGGTTTCTCGGATTTAGAAAATAAAATTCCCGTCAGATTGAACACAAAGTTCCGAATAGGGAGTATTTCAAAATCACTAACTTCATTAGCTCTTGGCAAACTAATGGAAGAGGGAAAAATAAAATTGTCGGATACTATTCAAAAGTTTGTTCAATATTTTCCTAAAAAGAAATACCCTATTACAATTCAGGACGTCGCTTCTCATACTGCAGGAATCAGGAATTATAATTACTCTAAAGGTGAATATTTTAGTGATAAATCTTATAATACTGTTGAAGAAAGCATAACCATTTTTAAGAAAGATTCTCTATTGTTTCAACCAAGAACCCAATATGGGTATTCGACCTATGGATATGTTTTATTAAGCGCTGCAATAGAAGGAGCTATTAATCAAAGTTATCTGGATTATATGCAGGATTCTGTATTTACACCTCTTAAGATGTCTCATACAGTACCTGATTTTAATAATAGAATTATTCCCAATCGAACTAGGTTTTATCAGCAAAATAATGGAATAATTTACAATGCAAGTTATGTTGACAATTCAAATAAATGGGCCGGAGGAGGATTTATATCAACGTCATTGGATTTAGCAAGAATGTCACAAATATTATTGAAGTATGAATATCTGGATGAGTCAACTTTAAAAACATTATGGACAAATACAACACTGGCAAATGGCGAAAAAGTGAATTATTGCATCGGATGGCGTAAGGATAAAGACGAACTAGGTCGCAGTTATATTCATCACGGCGGTGGTTCTATTGGAGGTCGCTCATTCCTACTTATATATCCAGATGAAGAACTAACAGTTTCTATAACCTGCAATATCTTCAGTAGATTCAATGAATCTTTTGTGTTAAAAATTGCCGAAATATTTATTAAGTGATGATCCATAATATCGTGAAGAACGAATTACGCGGAAACAGATATCATTTAACTTTTGCTAGTATGAATCTTTAGGAGAACCCTATACAGATTTACCGCTTATTACACTATACGACCACTTTCATCACCGACTATGGACAAGTGTCGAAGAAAAACCACGCCCATAAGATTGAGCACGCTTGGTAATAACCAACGATCTCTTAGGACGTTCAGCACAATTACAATAAAATTCAGAATTAGAATATTAACCTTTAGGAAAAGTGATTATATAAAATAGTAAAAAATGTTAACTTTGTATTGCAAAGTACTTTGATCAGTGGATTTAAACCTATAAAGTCATGAATATTTCTTCCAAGCTTGACCAAATTCATTTACGCGCAAGAAAAAACAAATGGCTTCGATATTTTGCAGTTTTTAACCGAATCGCTCTGGCTGCTGGCTTTATACCTTCTGGTTTGCAAAAAGTGCTCGGTGAACGATTTACCGTTCTCGCCGTAAATCATCCAATGGGTCATTTTTTAGAAGCATTTTATCATACTGGTTATTACTATACTTTTGTTGGCGCTATGCAAGTAGTAGCTGCTATTTTATTATTAATCCCCAGAACAGTAACACTTGGAGCATTCATCTATTTGCCAATAATTCTGAATATCTGCATCCTATCTCTTGCGGTACGATTTGACGGTTCACAAGTTACATCTCCGTTAATGCTTTGTGGTGTTTTATATCTCTTATGCTGGGATTATCACAAGTTCAAAAACATTTTTCCTTTTAATCATTTAGCTGTTAAAGAAAATTTACCGGGCAAGAATGAATTAAGTAATAAATTTCCATTCTCGTTTTTTGCAGGAGTACTTATGATTATAATTATTGTAGGGGCTCATACAAGTGTGCTTTATAAAATACTACCACGAAACACAATATCAGATTGCCGGAAGCAATGTAACGTAGAAAAGAATTCTGAAGAATGCTTTAAGTTTTGCGACTGTATCCACAACGATGGTAAATCGCTTGAAATATGTTTGAGTGAATATGCTAATTCGTCGGATAAATAAATAACTGAGCACAACCATTAGTGACAAATGTCCTGTGGGTACAGGGTATCCTTTGGAATTTTCCAGCTTTTAGAGATCTGTTAACTCCAATCCTATCACATCTATTACGCGATAGGCCCTCGCTCTTATGGCCAATGAAAACCAATCAAACACATGCTCTAAAATCAATCGTAACTCTTATTTCATTTCTGATTTTTGTCGATCAATTATACCGACGCATCTATTAAAAATAATTATTGAATTAAAATCACGTATTATAACTGTTTAGTAAACTAATAGCCATCAAACTCATTATGAAATTAAATGTAGCTGCCGACTTTTTCAAAAGTTTGAGAGATGAAACGAATATAAAATCTGAAATCAAGATTTATGAAAGCTTTATTGGGTTGATATCCAATTTGGAAAACAGGGAATTTACGGAGGAAGAATTAAAATCAATAGAAATAAAACTTGATGAGCTTGAGTTGAAATCAAATCCTGAAAACCGAATAAAATATTTTAGGTCGAGACTGAATGAATTCAAAAAATACTTAAAAGACAAGCTTTCTTTGATTTCTGAAGGGTACTATACCGCAATAGGGATTGCGCTTGGCGTAGCATTTGGAGCAGCATTTGGGTCTTTATATGAAATGGGAATTGGTGTTACATTTGGAATGATAATCGGATTAATAATCGGTGCGTATATGGACTCTGAAGCAAGAAAACAAAACCGTGTTTTAAAAATCAAATCAAATAAAACGGGCTACAACTATTCGAAAAAATAGGTTTGAGGTCGCAGCATCATTCTGCTCCTGGAAATCAATGATCCTGCTCTTATAGATCTGTGATCTCCAATCTTATAGTATCCATTACGCTAAAAATAAAACTGTGTTTTCTACCAACATAACACTATATTCCAAAATTCATTATCCTAGCATCTAGTGATCGAAGTGAAATCTTGTAAAGACCCATGTCGATAGTATTACATGAAGAGATTCGCGGTATTTTTATGGACATTTCATCAGTAGTATGTACATTTGATGGAACATAAACAGGTCATTTTTTGAACTTATCATATTACGTTCTTTTGAGATTATAAATACAATATGGTAAGATCTTTATATCTATTTGGAAACCTATACTAATAAGTGTATGATTTGACAAGTGAATATATTATACAAGCTCCCAAAGGGGCGCTCATGGTGCATGCATATATCATTTTATGAAACGACCGGAATAGGATATTTAATCGACCTATTAAGCATAAATCAGACTCATTATTAATCAATAAATTATTCAATTATAAAATGCAGCTTACATCTAAAGCACAGAAAATCCATTCTCAACTAAATGTTGCTGGAACAAAACTGGGTGATCTCCGAAAAATAGCCAAAGAAATCAAGAAGGATCATAATCTAGCTTTAGAGCTATGGTCAACCGGAGCATTCTACTCGCGGCAATTGGCAATTCTTATTATGGATAAAAAGTTGCTTAACCAGGATTTCATTGACCAGCTTGACAAGGATATACAGGACCACGAACACGATGAACGCCTTCAACTGGCAGACTGGTTGATGGCCAACCAGCTCACAAAGGACAAAAAGACAATCGCTCTCATAGAATCTTGGCAGAATAGTCCTTCAATAATTCAACGACGAATATTTTGGTATTATCAAGCTAGACTAAGATGGACCGGTCAAACTCCTCCCGATAATACTGAATATTTGCTTTCTACTATAGAAAAAAAGATTGCGAAGGAAGAGCCTGATGTTCAATGGGCTATGAATTTCACTGCAGGTCAAATTGGAATTTTTGAACCTAAGCAACGTACCCGATGTATAGCTCTTGGAGAAAACCTTGGCCTTTACAAAGACGAAGTTGTCCCGAGAGGATGTACACCCAGTTACCTGCCAGAATTTATTAGAATCCAGGTTGACAAACTCAATAAATAGGAAACACTTCAATTTATAATTTCATAAACTATATCAAGTCGAAATCACTTCATGCAGGTGAGTAGACGGCCCTGCCAGCGATAACCAATGACGTGCGCCGCTCGCTATTGGAGATTTGCGATCCCCTAACTTATCATAGTCATTGCGTTAAAAGAAAACAGTGTGTTCGGCTATCATATCATTTTATAAAAAAAATAAAAGTGATGTGACTTGAGCTTATTCGACTTGTTTCACCATCAAAACCATTAATGGTGATTGTCAATAGTTTTCCGTACCTTTTATTCAGCTTTTAGTTTAATAGTTTCAATTCTGGCCCGCGCCTCACGTCAAAATATATTATCGTCTCATGTGCTCAGAAAATCAAAGTAAAATAATATGCTTATAAAAAGAGCAAATGGAAAAGATTTAATCCTTCCTATTCTGATTTGGGCGGGAATAATAGTGGTTTTCTTAAATGTAAAAAATATTCCATTCGACTTTACTGACGAACAAAATATAGAGCTGAGGTACCTCGTGAAAATTGTCATGACGATTATTGCACCACTAACAATAATTTATATTTTCTATAAAAACAAAGGTGATTTTGGCATATACTTTCCCAAACTTTCAGATTCATTCAAACTCTCAATCAGAGCATATATGATTGGTGGTCCTGCCGGTATTACCTTTATGATAATTGGATTTCTTGGATGGAGTTTTGCTGATTGGTATGGCTCGATAACATTGAGTATCGCCTATCTTGTTGTCTTATATTTTATACCGAAAATTACTCATAAGTTACCTTCAAGAGATAGTGTTATCAAGCCTAATAACAGCATCATCATATTCACTCTTTTCAGTTTGTTAACCTGCTGTATAGCATATCTTACTTATGAATATATTCCTGTTATATCAAAAATTTTATATTTTATATTTATTGTTGGTTTAGGAGAGGAACTCTTGTTTAGGGGATATTTACAATCTTCATTTAATAGATATTTCGGCAAATCATTTAATATTGGCAATGTCAAATTTGGTTGGGGATTAATTCTTGCTGCTCTTCTATTTGGAATGATGCATGCATTAGTAACTGTTCCGCCAACATGGCCGTGGGCATTATTTACCTTCATCCTCGGGTTGATTTTAGGTTTTATTAGAGAAAAGGATGGTTCTATACTTAGTGCTGTATTACTTCATGCCATGCTCGACATGCCATTAGCGTTTATAAATTTATGATTACATCACCTAAAGTAATATGCTACCTAATTGAAAATGGCCAAAGTTTCCATATGTAAATCACCTTCATCGATTAATATTTCTCCATAGTCTGATCTAATGCTAAGAGTAGTTTTTATATTCGTGCGGGATTAGGCCCCAGGATGATGCACGACTGGGCGCCGTCACATATGAACAAATAAATTACAAGCCAACATCAACGATTAGAAAAACAGGATGAACGAAACAACCAATTTTCAACAATTTGAAAAAATAAACGAGGAGCAACTTCCTGTCCCCAAACACAAACTTCATAATTGGACTCATTTCGCCGGATTATATGCTGCAGAACACGTCGCAGCCACTGAGTTTGTTATAGGTGCCACATTTGTAGCATTGGGTGCAAAGACAACCGATATTATATTGGGTTTGCTAATAGGTAATATATTGGCCGTACTGAGTTGGACATTGATTACTACGCCGATAGCAGTTGATACGCGTCTAAGCCTTTATACTTATCTCAATAAGATTGCGGGCAATAACATGTCAAAGATGTATGACTGGGCCAATGTCCTCATTTTTACCGTAATTTCTGCGGCTATGGTCACGGTATCCGCTACTGCGGTTCGCTTTGCTTTTGACATACCTGCACAGCTGAATTGGTACCCGACTAATATGTGGTTTGTGCTGATTGTAATATGTGTTGGTGCCTTTGTGGTATTCATTGCGATATATGGCTTCAATGCTGTTTCTGAATTTTCTGGTATTTGTGCACCTTGGTTATTTACCATGTTTACAAGTGGTGCAATTGTTTTACTGCCCGCGCTGTCTTTAGATGTTTTAGGAGAAACACTTCCTGGCTCTTGGTCGGATTTGATCAATATTGGAGATCAATCTGTGTGGACGGGCGTCAATAGTGAAGGCCAACCGGGAATAGGATTGTTGGAAGTCATAGGTTTTGGCTGGGCGGCCAACACGATTACCCATTTTGGACTGATAGATATGGCCTTGCTTAGATTTGCAAAAAAGAAATCTTATGGATTGGCAACGAGCACCGGTATGCTGTTTGGACACTATATTGCATGGATTGCGGCTGGTCTTATGGGAGCAGGGACAGCCGTCATATTAGGAAAGACAATAGTGGAATTAGACCCTGGCGACGTTGCTTATTATGCTTTGGGTTTGTCTGGTTTCGTAATTGTAATTGTAGCTGGATGGACGACGGCCATCACCAATCTATATAGAGCAGGCTTAGCAGCACAAGCCATATTTGTTCAGACTACCCGTAGAAAAACGACAATGGCAGTCGGTATAGCGATGATCGTTATCGGCTGTTTCCCTTTTGTGTTCACTCAAATTTTACCATTGTTAACCTATGCAGGTTTAATCGTGGTACCTGTTGGTGCGATCGTATTTGCGGAGCATCAAATATTTCCAAAAATTGGCTATACGAGGTATTGGTCTAAGTACCAAAACTATATTCATAGTTGGCCCGCGGTATCTTCATGGTGCTTAGGGCTGGTCTTTGGTTTTGGATTGAATATGCTGGATGTAATGTCCTTCTATTATTTATTCATTCCAACATGGATCTTTACGATAATAGTGTACACTTTCTTGGCAGGCAGGTATGGTGCTCAAGAAAAATATCCCGAAGAAGAAGCGAAAGAAAAAACCTTGACTGAGAATATTGCACTTTATCAACAAAAACAGGCGGATGCCCAGCCTCCTCAGATAAAAGACACCTCTTCATTATCTAAATTACTCAATGCCACGGCGCTCGCCGCTTTGACCATTACTTTGATATTAGCATGTATTGTATTATTTGGCAGCCCAGACGAAAGCAGTTATATAATAAATCGAGA
>JAJCYJ010000166.1 GCA_029262975.1 Saprospiraceae bacterium | reverse complement strand
TTCATTCTCTGGCTCTTCAATCATCAGAATTAAAAAAGAAGAGTGTTGATATAGAATCTTTTGAAAAATTCCTAAGAGCCTTTTATAAAGTGGAGCGTTTGTTTTAACTAGATTTCTGATTTCTCTCCCCAATACGATCATTGCGACCTCATCATTTTCCAGGGAGTTGTCATATAAATCTAAATGCTCTGACCAAATGTAATTTTGTTCGATTGATGGGTAATTTTTACATATAGAATTAATATCCTTCACATCCTTTATTCGTTGATCAGGTCTATCGTCTTAAGCAATCATTTTTAGCATTACGATCCCTGGTATCGTACAAGATTTATATTTCTCTTCTCCAATTATCACTTCATTTGTTCCAAAATGAAAGGCTTCTTCGAATCCATCTAAATTAATTGAGGTTAATCCTTTTCCTTCAATGATTACTTTTCCATCTTTTTCAATAGCCCCAAACGGCAATAAATCAATCTGCTTGCCATCTGAAGTTAGTAGACAAAATGCATTGGTCGAACTTTGGGCATAGTCATATTTATCTATTAGTGTTCTTCTCAGGAGATTATAATCTTCCTGGTCACCAACGTAAATACCAAAGTCAATATCCTTAGTTCCTGATGGATTTTCGTTATTAGAAGCATACCATATATTCCGAGCAATAGCTCCCACAGTAAAGAAATCTATGTCATGTTGATTGCAAGCCTCACTTACTTGTATAAGTACTTCTCGAAGACCGTTAACTGCCAAGGCATCATAACTCATTTTGGATGTATTCATCAAATATATTGTTTGCTGTTTCTAAATATCTTGGAGCTGCATCATTGAGTAAATCCGCATAAATTAACATTGGGTGAACAGTATCTGTATCAGGATTATTAGTCCAAAACTTCTCTATTATTTCTATTCTACCATTGTCATCAGGAACAATTCTTAGTGCCTTTAACACTTGCTGAAATTGCATGTCAGTGTAGAGTGTATATCTATCTGCTATTAAATAATTAGTTAATTTTTCTGCCGCCGCCGCACCACCCCAATATGTTCCTTGTGGCAATTCTACATCTTTCCAATTTCTATTTTTATCGAGCCATGTAAACTTACGTTTGTTCAGTTTAGGTCTAAGGTTCATATTAAATTCTGTTACCCACGTTTGAAATAATTTCTTTCTATCCGTGTATTGGTATTCCTTTTTATCCACTTGATATATATGTCGATCCTTCAAAAGTCCCTTAAGGACTTTTCCTACTGTATCAATTGTGACATCCGCTTTTTCACCAATAAATCGGTATGGTTTATTGAGATAATTAGGGCGTAATAAAAATTGATAAACCACCTTTAATCCAGTCTTGCTAAAAGCTCGGTTCGTCATTTTAAGTTTTGTTCTATTTGCCCTTGTCGTTTGGACATATATGTAGACCATTTCATCTCTGATGAATATGTTCCCACTTGTGTCCGCGTATGGTATATTCTTCTCTTTTAATAGGTCCATGGCATTTCTCGTGATGTATTCGGCGACAACCATATACGGCTTTAATTCTTCTATTTGTTTCATAATAAAGGCGACGGTTGCCGGGACGATTTGTGTTTTTGTCTCTACATTGTAATCTATTGTCCTTTGTCCAAAGGCGATTTGTATTTTAGCATCTACTCTAGTATTCACCAAATGGGTTTCTTGTGCTAAAATTTGGCATTGAACACCATCTATATCGTTTATTTTTTCGACTACCTCATTTAGTATTTGACCTCTCATGTATGCAAAGATACAATGTATGCTATTAGCATACAAGAGGAGATAGCGTACAAATACTAATTTGTTCAGCGTCAAAGAAAATCGACAACTCTATATCCAATTACGTTTTCGGCACCATTGAATGCAAGAATCTGAAAACTGTACCCAATAATTTATAAGGCAGCGTAGCACAATGATCCAGCGTGGGTTCAAAGTAATGGATCAACTGGTAATGAGCTTATCCATTTGGTCCAAGTTATTACCTCAGTAGGTCGACCAGCAATTAGCCGAATTCCTCCTTTTTTAGTTAATAATTCAATAATGTGGATAGCCTTATGAACTTAAAGAATGACGAATTCAGTTACCACTCGAGTTCATTATTTAAATCATTCAAACAACTTAAATGAAATCCAATTTTTTAGTTTTATGTGTACTTTCTCTTCTTATCTTTCAGTCGTCTTGCGTCAGCAAGAAACAGTTCAATTCAATTCAGTCTGAACTCGATCGAGCAAACGAAAAGGCGGAATTATCTGAACAAAAAATGGTTCAAAGCAGAACCTTGCTGAAAGAAAATGTGGAGAGTCTGAATGCTACAAAACGACAATCTGAAAAACTACAAACTGACCTTGCAACCGCTCAAAACGCCATAAAAGTCAGAGAGGATCAACTCAAAGATTTACGCGTACAATTAGGTGACTGCCAAGAGCAGCGCAATAGACAACTTAGCGCAGTTGGAGACCTTACCGTTCTTTCACAAGCTGCTAACGAGAATATCAAAGAGACATTGAGCCAAATGCAAAACAAGGACAGGTACATCAGACATCTTCTGACAGCCAAATCCAAAGCCGACTCAATAAACCTGGCTTTAGCCATGAATTTGAAAAGCGTATTGTCCAAAGGAATCGATGATGAAGACATCGAAGTTAAAGTTGACAAGACAGTTGTGTTTGTCAATCTTTCCGATAAGATGCTCTACCAGAGCGGAAGCGCGAAACTGACAACCCGTGCCAATGAAGTCTTAGGGAAAATAGCACAAATCATCAATTCACGCCCTGATCTGGAAGTGATGGTCGAAGGATATACTGATAATGTTCCAATCTCTTCAGAATGTGTACAGGACAACTGGGATTTGAGTGTAAAGAGAGCTACCTCTGTTGTTCGGATACTCCAGGAGAACTATAATATTGACCCGAATAGATTGATCGCAGCAGGTAGAGGTCAGTTTAATATGTTGGCTGCAAACGACACGGCAGAAGGAAGATCATTAAACCGTCGCACAAGGATTATCATCCTACCAAGGTTGAACCAATTCTACGATTTACTGAATCCGGCTAACGTACCACAGTAAAGGCTAGATTGACCTTAAGTTAAACTTTCACGGGGCTATAAACGTGAGAACTATTAGAAGCCCGCAGAGGAATTAATTTCACGGACTTCAGAGAGAGGAAACTCAAGCTGGAGTCCTTTTTATTTTTGAAACTGCAACTTGCAGCTGAATTCCCAAATATATAAGCTCAAAGACGTTTGAGATCTACACGCAAAGAGGACGCGATTGTATCCCAAATTTCATCGTCGTAAGGATGAATTCTTCCTTCCCTTTTTATCAGAGCTATAAGCTCAAGAGCATCGTTAATCATCGCAGGAGCATAGACATAATCACAGATGTTAGTCAGGAAAGAACCTTCGGCCATTTCGAAAAAATAATCTGGTAAGTATTTGGTAAAACTTAAAGGTTCTGGCAACCTCTCCCAATCTAAATCCAGTGCTTTTTCCATAATCCTGATATCTGCGATAGCCTCCGTTAATAAGCCAATACGACATAAAGCGGGTATAGTCAAAAAAAGGTCGCTAAGTATCTCTCTTTCTAATATTTCGATTATAATGTCATCATAGTCTTCGGCTAAAGGATCTATTTCGAAACATTTGCTCCAGTCGTATTTTATAATCTTGTTTTGGACGAATTTGGATCTTTTATCTATAATTAATTTAAAATCTTCAAAATGAAAATATGGAGGACTTATGAAATATTGATATGAACTTCGTAAGGAAGCATCCTTGATAAATAAAGCTTTGAGAAATGAAGCTTGTTGCTCCGCAGAAGAATTCGCAAATACACGGTCATAAAAGTCCGCCCCTGGTGGTTTAGATGACATTGATAAATATTTTTATTGATACAATGCTAATCAGAATTTATCAATTATAATTACTCATTAATTATGGGTAGAGAAACATTCGGCAAGACATGGTGGGGTGAGCAATGGTTGAAGGCTTTGACTAACATTGATTATACGAACAGGATTCCCCGAGGTCTGAGCTATGCCAGGACAGGGAAAGTCGGAGATATCAAGATTAATAAAGGCAAGATAGTCTCATACGTTAAAGGCAGCCGACCAAAGCCTTATAAAGTAGAGTTGTGGATGGATCAATTCGGTAAGGAGAAGATGAAACGGCTCATAAATAGTATCCTGCAGTACCCGACCATAGTCTCTAGATTACTAAATGGTAAGATGGACCCACTACTGCTGGAAGTAGCTGATAAAGAAGAGATTTATCTCTTTCCCAAAGAATCAAAAGATATGGGGATGGAGTGTTCTTGCCCCGATTGGGCCGTCCCATGCAAGCACATCGCTGCCACAGTCTACAAAGTATGCAGCGAGATTGATAACAATCCATTTGTCCTTTTTGAATTTAGAGGGACAGACTTGCGGGCGTTGCTCCAAAAACAGAAAATTGATACTTATTCGACCCTTAATAAAAGTGTAACCCCATATAACGAGTTCATAGATGCCAATTTGGAAAAAATCAAAACGGAAGCTTCAGCAGAAAAGGTTTTCGATCTATCCAGATTGACTAATAGGCTGGATGAGTTGTGTGATTTGTTAGAAGACGATCCTGCTTTTTTCACATTTGGAAATTTTAAAAACATCTATAAAGCAAACCTGGTCTGGATAGGAAAAAGAGCTGAAAAAGTTCTTGCAAATAAAGAAATGTTGTCGAATGTTGTCGATGAATCTTCTCAATCTGAGCTTCGGGATCAGGAGTCAATTGTCTCATGGAATGGTGATCAATTAGAAACTGATAATGATCTTAATTTGTCTGGTATTTGGGAATTAGAAAATGATCTTATTGAAATTCACCATCCCAGTGTTGGCCACATCTCAGCTCTATTGAGGCTTGCCATGCACTGTATTGGCAAAGGCTTGATCACTCCAAAAATGTTAGAAAAGGAAGATCACTTCATTGTATTATGGTTACCAACTATTTTGGATGGTGTGCTTGCAGATATCATCAATAATATAGAACCCGGTTATGGCATGGCTATTCAGGGTCTTAAGAAAAGAGCAAGTGGCTATTTATCATTGGGATTGATCATTACTCATGTAGTTAGAAAGCTTAGTAGTGTAGGTGAGCGTTCAGAATATTTAGAAAGACTATTTTTTAGTAACCAGAAAACTGTCTTTGATGGACTTTCGGAAGCCTCAGTTGCTTTGGCAATTGTGCACTGGCTGAAACTTTTCTATTTTAATCTAGGAGAAATTTACCCTATTCTGGAGATATCTGAATTAAAAAATGGTCATTTTGGAATAGATATTAGGGTCGGACAAAAAGACAAAACACTAGCTGCTCCACAAGATTTCCAAAGTTTCGTAGACAAGACTAAAGACAAAAATAAGCTCTTTGATTTTTTTAAAGAACTTGATTTACTCAGCACTTTTATGAGTGAAGTGGGGACTTATATCAATAGTCGTGGTTCGTCGCCCATGATTTTTGATACAACTACATTTCCAAAATTTCTATTCGATGTTCATCCCATTATGTCTCTCCTGGGGATCAAGGTAGTATTACCTAAATCATTAAAAAAGCTAATCAAGCCAAAATCATCGATAAGTGTATCTTCTTCTGGTCAGGAGTCTTCCGGTGTCCTTGGTATTGCCGGACTTTTAAATTTTGATTGGAAAGTAAGCCTGGGCGATGAAATTGTGTCATACAGCGATTTCAAGAAAATTGTCGGAGAAGCTGGAACGCTCATAAAATATAAAGGACAATATATTTTTGTTGACGAACAGGACTTGTTGAAATTAGAAAAACAATTAAGCGCATCAGATAAATTTTCTAATATTGACGTACTTCGTATTGCCTTAAGCAATGAAGTTAATGGAAGCCCAATAGAACTTACAAAAGAGGCTAAAGGTCTTATTAAGGAGTTGACAAATTTTGAAAATATAGATCCTCCTAAAATGTTGCGGGCAGATCTTAGACCTTACCAACTCA
>JAJCYJ010000165.1 GCA_029262975.1 Saprospiraceae bacterium | reverse complement strand
GTTTCTTATCCATTCCTGTGGGGAACACATCAATCCGATGTAGTACAATGGAATTGTTCAGCAGAAAACACTCCTGTGATTGGCCCACTCGTAAGAAATGTCGGAGAAGTTGTCGGTGTTTTTGGCAATCTTAAAATCGAGAACGTAGGTGAGCCTGGCGGACTTTTAGGCAAAGGAAGAGCGTACTCATCAACGGTCAATTTTCAAAACCTGGGTACATTAGAAAATTGGGTTAAAGATTTAAGGTCACCAGTATGGCCTGAAGATATTCTTCCCCCTATCGATGCACAGTTGGCTGCAAGGGGAGCCGTACTATTCGACAATGAATGTTCATGCTGTCATCAGGTTATTCCACGGAGCCAGGAGGGGTTGTCTTACAAAGCTGTTCAAACTCCATTGGTCCAGGTCAAAACAGATTATGCTACAGCCTGGAATGCCGGTAAAGGACATATATCCAAAACTCTCTTCCTTGAAGGAACCCCAATCTCAATAATAGGTAAAGACACTTTCCCAGCGCTATATCCTTCCATATCCTTGCCCGTAAATGGAGTCATTGGATTAATTTTAAAAGATCCTATAAAGGCATTAGAGGCCGGATTAATTCCTTTTAAAAGTTCATTGGCAGAAAATACTTCAGCTGAAGATCTTGAACTCTTAAAAGACATATTAAGTTTAGTGGAAAAACACAAAGCGAGTAAATCAGAAGATGTCTCTGCTGCTCGTAACAGCATTATGATGTTATTAGCCAAACACAATGCCAGCAAAGCTTCCGCTGATCAAGCTCATATCGACAGCACTTGTGTAGAAAAAGATACGACAACAGGATTTTTAAGTGGACTTGTCTACAAGGCGCGACCGCTCAATGGAATCTGGGCTACAGCTCCTTATTTACACAATGGATCTGTTCCAAACTTGTGGGAATTATTAAAAGAAGATACTGCGCGGATAAAATCATTTAGCGTCGGTAGTAGAGAATTTGATCCGATTCATGTTGGATTCGAAACCAAGGAAGATCCTAGATATAACCAGTTTAAGGTTAATAATAGTGATGGTGAAATTCAATTAGGTAATTCAAATCTCGGGCATGAATGGGGTAATACGTGGACGGATGATCAAAAATGGGCGGTTATCGAATATATGAAGACTCTTTAGTGAGACATACTAAATCTATTCCTAATCTCTGAGCGTTATATCAATATTTAACGTAACTATTTTACAATAGACAGTAGTGAATTCGATCCTCTTAATAGCGTGGTTCGAAAGTAGATGAGGAGTGAGTAAATTCAATGTTATACATGAAGCTGAAGCCGCGAAACCCGACAATTCTAATTAGGCTATATAGATGACACACATTAGACAGAAAAGGATAAATGTGTTGTGATTTAATATATAAAACCCTATTAATCGCTATTCTGGATCATGAAACCTTGAGCACTATTTTACCTTTATTTTTATTGGCTTCCATTCTATTGTGTGCTTCGACAACATCTTTCCAATCGTAGATAGTATCTATAACCGGAGTCAACTCTCCGGATCTGAATTTGGTCATGAACATTGATTGGAAATCTTTTGTCAATTGAATTTTATATTCAAGATTTCGCGCTCTCAAGGTCGAGCCCATTATTCTTATTCTTTTACGCAATATATTAGAAAGGTTCGCCTCTTTTATCTTCGTCCCACCCATAAAAGCGAGCATGATAATGCGGCCATCAAAATTTGTAGAATTTATGTTTTTTTGAAAATAAGAGGCACCAAGAAAATCAATTATTATATCGACTCCCTTACCATCAGTGACTTCTTTGACTACTGTCTCAAAATTTTCAGATTTATAATCAATTGTTATGTCAGCACCCAAAGTCTTACATAGACTATGTTTACCTTTAGAAGCGGTAACTATTACTTTGTCCGCACCAAGGTTTTTTGCCATTTGAATGGCGGCGGTTCCTACCCCACTGGCCCCGGCGTGGATTAATATACTTTCACCTTTTTTGAATTGTGCCAAATAACAAATAGCCTGGTAGGCAGTTAAGAAAACTTCAGGTATAGCTGCAGCTTGTTCAAAACTCAATTCTTCCGGAATTGCCATAGCTATATCTTGATGAATGACAGCATATTGTGCATATCCTCCTCCCGAAAGCAAACCAAAAACCTTGTCACCTTTTTTCCAGTTTTTCACCGACTGGCCCACTGTATCCACAGTGCCTGCTATTTCCAAACCAAGAATCGGACTGGCACCAGTCGGTGGTGGATACATACCCATACGTTGCAATGTATCCGCACGATTCAAAGCAGTAACTGCCACCTTTACTAATATTTCGTTCTTGCCAGGTATGGGATCTTCGAAGTCATCCATATAAAGATTTTCAGACCCACCGAATGCTCGTATTTGTATTGCTTTCACTTATTCAAATTATCGTCTTAATTATTTTAATGGAGGGAAATTTTATCTCCTCACAGCCGCACAATCATTTTATATTTTGATCCATTTTTTAATAGCATAGGTCGCATTATCAAAAATCGTCTTATAAATATAAACTCCGGGTATCCATAATTTTGTATTATAATTATACCTGAAGTCATCGATTACTCGCCTATCTAATAACTGACCATTTAAATTATAGATTTCCAAATGGGAAATTTTCCTTTCTGATTCAATTATAAAAAAGTCATTTCCGGGATTTGGAAAAATCTTTATTGCCTCCTCATTTTCTATTTGTAAAGTAGGGGTTGTAATATTTCTTTCCACTATTTCAACTCCGTCTTCAAGCGTTATTTCGCCATTGGTCGAAGCTCCTTCAATAATCTTAAAAGTCTGATGTGGGACTACATCATAGAATCGGTCGACATGACCCGTCGGCCATGTGATGACTAACGAATCGATAATTGTCCCCGCACCAATCCCTATATGCTTATATGACGAATTTTGACCAAGAAAACCGGATCCACATAATGTAAATTGCATTTGATAGAGGTCTCCGATATAGGCTTCTATCCTGGCTCCTATCCCATCGCGGTTACTAAGTTTTCCTTCAAGTTGAAGTTTTACCCAATTATTGTCATTGACAGATTTATTCTCCCAAATGAAGAAATTGTCCGGAGGATTATTTTGAACTACAATATCAATATTCCCGTCATTATTGATATCTCCAATAGCATTAGAATAGCTTGAAGATGTGTCTTTTAACAATCCTTCGATTTCGGGAGCGATAAAATGATCATGATTTATATTTTCAAAAAAAGCACTAGAAATCAATTTAGGCCGAGGAATAGAACTACTCACATATAGATCGAGATCTCCATCATTGTCCGCATCAAGAAAATTAGAACCCCAACAATTTCCTCCACGAAAATCTATACCAAGATCGACAGCAAAATTTTTTAATTCTAGGAAACCATCTTCGTTCAGCGTACCACTATTTTTCAAATATTGACTGCCAACAGGTGTATTAGTTACATAAATGTCCATCCACCCATCCTGATTATAATCACCTGGATTAACACACATTGCATTCATCCTTGCATTTGCTCCGGTTGCTACACTTACATCTTCAAAGGTTCCCCCTCCTGTGTTTTCTAATAGTGTATTATAAGTCAATTTATCATTGGCTATATAAATATCCGGCCACATGTCATTATTATAATCCAGGAATGCCGCACAAAATGGAAGCTTCCCTTCATCACTAACATCCGCCTCAAAAGTCCTTTCACTAAAAGTGCCATCTGCATTATTTTTAAATAATCTGTTGTAACTCCTGATTGCATCAGGATCACCTATTATACCTTTGGAAGCATAATATAAGTCCAACCAGCCATCTCTGTTATAGTCTCCCCAACAGGCTCCATATCCAAAGTGTGTATTGAGAGGAAGGCCACTTGATTGGGTTACATCTTCAAACTTTAAGTCTCCCGTTTGCTCATAAAGCCTGCTAATTCCATCATTAGCAGCTATATACAAATCTGAATCTCCATCGTTATCGTAATCCACCCAATTTATTTGCTTTACGATCTCAGTGTTATTCACTAATGGTGGAATTAGTTCAAAGCCCGATCCTGTATTTATGTAAAAACTTAATTGTTGCCCGGCATATGAAGAGAGCGTTAAGTCATCTAACCCATCCCGATTAAAATCATAAATACTCACACCGCCGCCAATAGTAGCTCCCGTAAACTTGTGCAGCACATTGTATTCCAGAGCTTTTTCTTCGAAAGCAATCTGTGCAACAATTGATACACAAGATCCAAGTATCATCAGGATCGGAGCCCATATCTTATTATCAAGACAAAACATATTCTCGTAAAAATAGCAACTCTTCTGAGAGTCAGCCATTTACAGGCACTTATATATCTTTAGTATTACATTGAAACACAAATTTTATAGTAAATCCATGATCGGCACAAGACATTCTTATAAGATTTCTATATCGTACTTTTTCAAGAGTCCACTCAGATGATGAATTGAAAACATGGCCCCTTTAATTTTATTGATCTCCGGATCTATCACGAAATTGAAGGAAGTACTCATGTCCATCATCTCTAAGTTTGTCTGCTCAAAAACTGCCCTTTCAAAATCACAGTTCATACAGATTCCTTCTGATAAATTGGCATTTGAAAAATCTACTTCATGAAGAATGCAATCTTTCAAATTTACCTTCTTTATTTTCAGACCATTGAAGGATGCATAACTCAGGTCACAATTTGTAAATATAAACGAAAGCAAAAAGTCATCACATAAGTCAAATCTCAATCCCAATAATTTACAATCCAGGAATTCTGCTTTCCTGAAAGCAGTCTTTAAAATGGTCGCCATGCTCAAATCACAGGTATGAAAGGAACATTCTGTAAAATTTATTTCAGACAAGTCTGCATTTCCAAAATTGCAGTTTTTAAAGATGCATCTTTCATAAGTTCCTTTGTGCGGTGAAACAATAGAAAAGTTCAGCTCTTCAAAGGTTTCATCTTCAGAATATTCGGAATCCATGTGCATAGGTCATTCTGAAGTAAGTCTTTTGCCGATTGAAATTCCTGCCAGGATGATCGCACCTTCGCCAGTCGGTGCACCTTTAGTTCTTACATTCCATTCAAATCCAAATGCGAATGTTGGTGTAATAATCAGCGAAGAATTTTTTAATATTGTAAACCCCAGTTCCATCGTAGGTTGTAATACAGTAATAGATGTCTCACCTGTGACAGTGTCAAGCGGACCTATATCCGACCAATCCACTTTATTCCACCAGATATCATTCTTCAACGCTACGCTCCAGCCCCGGTGTCCATTCTTAAAATAACGGCGATAGCCTAAAGTGCCTCCGAAGCCCCCTCCTCTCTCATCGTCATGAACCCCAAGATCGCGGTGTCGAAACCAATTATAACCAAGTCGGAATAATACGCTCGATTGATCACCGATAGTCTTGTCTAATTTAACGCCCGGAATTAAACCAGTAGGATAGGCCTGTAATTCTACAGAATAGTCTAATGATTTCTGCCCCGATAATAATAATGATATTAGAAAAAAGACGATTATTAAGATGGCTCTGGTCACACTTCTGTTATTTCTTGTTGATAAAAATAGGATTTATCAGAGGCAACAATAATAACCAGTAAAATGACATTGACAAATATCATAAAATAGGCACCCATGTTAGACATATTTGCAATCATGCCACTTTCTTTGTCCATTGATAGAATAACGATTTGAAGAAGTAGAGATGCAAAACTCAATCCAATCGCTCCATATGCCAGGTTAACTGCAAATGGCTTACCAATGATTAAAATTACACCAGCGATTGCATAAATCAAGGAAACGATTGTACCTAAAATTCCAATTCTGACAATCCACTTTTTATAGTAATCCGAAAAGTGCATCATATCGCCTACTGATTTCAATACCCCATCGATACGTTCATTTCGAACTAAAGAATCAGCGTCTGTCTTTTCGGCACTGCTTGCATCAAGGGTGTCTGCACGTTGTTGTCTTTTTTGTTCTTCGTTTGCTACTTCTTCAATCCCGCGGGTAATTTCATTGAAAATACCTGATGATTGATCCAGGGATTTGGGTAAACTTATTTTCTGTACATTATTTAGTGCCCCGCATCCTCCTAAAAGGATCATCATCACCCCTATAACACTTGCCCATGTTGGTACTTTCATGTTTTCAAAAAATTAATAACCATATCTTATTGCTGATTTACTTTAAAGATAAACCTATATGAGTCACAAAAAAATTATTGGTGAAGATTGGCCTTTGATTTTAGACCGAAGGCACACCCTCTCATATTAATCGTTGGTCCTATCATAATAATATATAAAACACACACAATGCATAGACTACAGATGGTCATGAGTCAAATGTAAAACACAATGATTTTTTTCGATTCCTTCTTTAAGAAGAATAGCTTTATCGAATCAGATCTCTATTTTACACCTAAATTGCTAATATAACATGAAGGCTCATCGCACGTTATACATGCGCAATCATAGATTATTGACTTTATCAGATCTTAGGTGAAGAAATTTTTCAGAGGACTATTAATTGTGATCATATCACTATATACCATAGGCTGTGGTGTATTATATGTGGTACAGGATGACTTGTTATTCCGGCCCCAACCTATTGAACCGGGTACCCAGTTCAGATTTGGTGAAGAGCTTGAAATCCCAGTTGATAATGAGGTTTATCTCCATGCCTTATATAGTAGAGAAGCTAATCCAAAAGGTGTTATTTTATATCTTCACGGTAACCGTGGAAATGCGCGGTGGTGCCAGCGTCAAGCCGAAATGTTTACCGGATATGGATATAATGTCCTCCTTCTTGATTATCGGGGTTATGGAAAAAGCGACGGCGAAATCACATCTGGGCGACAACTTTACGAAGATGTTCAAAAAGTTTATGACTATTTGAAGGAGGAGTTTAGTGAATCACAAATCATACTTGCCGGATATTCCCTGGGTACAGGGATGGCCTCCTATCTGGCTGCATATAACAATCCTAATCAGTTGTTGCTTATAGCGCCATTTGTCAGCATCGTAGATATGAAAGATAGAATATTCCCACTGATCCCGGATTTTCTCGTGAAATATCCACTTGACAACAAGGATCACATCAATAGACTTTCTTGTCCGGTGACTATCTTCCATGGCACAGAAGATGAAGTTGTCCCCTATGATGCCTCAAAGGATTTGAAAGATTTTTTTCCAGATAAAATAGAATTGGTCACCTTAGAAAACACTAGCCACCGACGTGCTATTTTTCATGACTCGATAAGAAGATTTTTATCAAAACATCTCACCTAATCGTTCATATAATTATAAGGTTTTGACGGCTTACAGATTATCTTCAATAATTTAGTTGAAAAAAAGTCCGTTTTTTATGAGTACAAGACATTAATCCTGTACTTATATTGATATAGATTAGGTATACTATGTCCAATTACTAGTTCAATTAAGCCGAAAAATATTAACAATTCACGCTTCCTTTATGGTAGAACAACCAACGATATCAGCTCAGGAGCTCCCGACAGAAGTGAAATCAATTAATAGGTATGAAGGGCCATGGTCTCGCACCCAGGCAGCTCATTTATTAAGGCGGACAACTTATGGTAATTCAATAGACCAAATTATGACGGCATCATCGATGTCCATGGATGAAGTCATAGACTTACTACTTGCTGATAAAGAACTACCGCCGGAGCCCATCAACTATTATTATGAAGAAGATCCATCTGTACCTGTTGGAGCATCATGGGTAGACAAAATGTATGTCAGAGATGACAATATGATCCTTCAATCGAGGAGAAGATCTTTAGGAGGCTGGACGCTCGGCAACCTCTTAAATACAGGCATTCATATCAGGGAGAAGCTTACCCTTTTTTGGAGTAATCATTTTGTGACGCAAGCAAGTGTGTTAAATGATCCGAATTTTATATACTATAATAATAACCTGCTCAGATCAATGTCTCTGGGAAATTTCCGTGATATGGTCAAAGCAGTTACTATTAATCCTGCAATGCTGCGGTATTTAAATGGTAATCAAAATAGTGTCTTGTCGCCAAATGAAAATTTTGCACGTGAGCTTTTAGAACTTTTTACAATTGGAAAAGGAGCTTTGGCGGGGCCAGGAGATTACACGACATTTACAGAACAAGATGTAACTGAAGCGTCCAAGATACTTACAGGATGGAGAGACCAGGGATATTACTATGGAGATGGAAATCCCGCAGGATCAGTTTACAGATCCTTCCGACATGATAAGACTACAAAACAATTATCACACAGATTCAATAATGCAATAATAGAAAATCAGGAGGGATTTGAATATGCTGCCCTTATCGATATAATACTTGAGCAAGAAGAAGTTTCAAAATATATTTGTCGCAAATTATACAGATGGTTTGTCTACTACGAAATCGATGATGAGATTGAATCGTCTATCATAGAACCTCTGGCACAAATATTAAGGGACAATGATTACGAAGTAAAACCAGTGTTGCGGACACTTTTGTCAAGTGATCATTTTTATAATATCTGTAGTGTGGGCCCCATGATTAAAAACCCCATTGATTTTATAGTTACAGTATTTACACAATTTGAAATTCAGTTTCCTGAAAATATTTTAGACGCGTACCAGATTTGGTCAAGATTGGCATCACTATTTGAAGGATTTGGCATGAACTATTACGAACCACCTAATGTGGCCGGATGGAAGGCATACTACCAGGAACCCTTATTTTATCGAACCTGGATCACTGCAGCAACCCTTCCATTGCGACAAGCATATACTAATGTGATTGTATCTGGCCAGGCTGAATTTATGGACCGAAGAATTACGATGGACCCTTTATATCTCATCAGTAAGTTTGAAAATCCCGAGAATCCTAATAGTCTGATCTCCGAATTAGCCTCATACATCTTCCCAATTCCAATCACGGATACACAAAAAGATTTTCTAAAAGAAGTACTTATACCCGGATTACCTGATTTCGAATGGACGGTTGAGTATAATCTCTATCTGAATGACCCACAGAATGAAGAAATCAGGAGGTCTGTGGATGCCAAGCTCAGGACTTTATTAGCAACAATGCTTACTATGCCTGAATATTATCTCAGCTAAGATTTCTGTTATGAACCGAAGAAAATTTATCCGCAATACTTCCAGCTTTCTAAGTGTACCATTGATGCTGAGAGGCCTTCCTATTGCCGCTGCCGGAAGTCAGTTATTTTATAATGCCATAGAAGAAGGAAATGACAAAGTTCTTGTACTAGTTCAATTGAATGGTGGTAATGACGGCTTGAATACCATCATCCCGCTTGACAAATATGATCTCCTGGCCAATGCCCGATCAAATTTAATCATACCTGAAAACGATATCATTAAGGCAAATGATCTGACAGGCTTTCACCCTTCACTGTCAGACTTAAAGTCGCTTTATGATGATGCTCGTATGACCGTTCTCCATGATGTCGGTTATCCTAATCAGAACAGATCACATTTTCGATCCACAGACATCTGGACATCCGGATCTCCGGCTGACGAAGTATGGACTACCGGATGGCTGGGGCGATATCTCGAAGATTGCCATCCGAGTTATCCGGAAGATTTTCCTAACAGTTCATTCCCCGACCCCTTCGCTCTTTCTATCGGGTCAATCGTATCAGAAACTTGCCAGGGGACTATTACTAATTTCAGTTTGGCACTTACAGATCCTTCATCTATCGTCCCGTTAAATAATGACGCAGTCGATGAAGTGCCCGATACACCATATGGTCGCGAACTTGAATTTCTAAGGACTACAATCGATCAGGCAAATGCTTATGGAGAAATAATATCAGATGCTGCGGAGAAAGGAAGCAATGATTCGATCTATCCTAATACTGCACTTGCAGAACAATTAAAAGCAATAGCCCTCTTAGTCTCAGGTGGTCTTGGGACAAAAATCTATATTGCAAATCTCGGTGGGTTTGATACCCATGCTAATCAAGTGGAAGGTAATGATACAAGACAGGGTAGTCATGCTCAACTCATGCAGACGCTGTCGGAAGCTATTTTTGCTTTCCAGGAAGATCTTAAATCGCAGGGACTGGAAGAACGTGTCATCACGATGACTTTCTCGGAATTTGGCAGAAGAATCAGATCAAATGGAAGTCTTGGTACTGATCATGGTACAGCAGCGCCTATGGTGTTTTTTGGCAGTTGTATCAACGGGGGATTCATAGGAGATAGTCCTTTAATCCCTAATAATCCAGGTGTCAGTGATGGTGTACCCATGCAGTTTGACTTCAGAAGTGTTTACGGATCGATCCTTATCGATTGGTTTGGAATAGAAACCCAAATAGTCAATAACATTCTCCAGGACGAATTTACATATTTGCCCATTGTAAATGCTTGTGGGCAGACGACACCAACCGATGATCCTGAACTCACTGAAGTGCTTAAAGTACATAACTATCCTAATCCATTTGACAATTGGACAACGATAAGCCTGGAAACTCAAGGAGGAAATATGAGAATAAGTCTGTACGATGCCCTTGGTCATGAATTAGAAGTGATAACAAGCAGAACGATGACAGCAGGGTCCCATGAAATAAAATATGAAGGAAGTCATCTCGTTCCCGGAAATTATTTTTGCCGGGTGATCACTGAAAAGGCAAGCCGTACTTTTGGAATGATAAAGGTATAGCCTCTTCCGAGGAAATGCTTATTGATAGGAGCACTTGTCTATCCCAACCTGGCAATTACGCATTAATATTAATTCAGATTTCACTGAATTCGTTGGAGAATAAGCATGTTAGGATATCTCTAAGGTTGGCGTGATTTTTATTAAAATTTCTGCTAAACATAAAGGGCTCAATTTAATATAGTTAAAATTTACGCGCATTGATTTTCTTACCTAATACATTGAAAATCAGGATTGATAATTTTCGTTTATAAACGTTTTCGACTGATATGAAAATAATTATCACTTTACAACAATTTTAATATTCCTTGTAAAGCTGATATCTCTGTTACGTTGGCTCGGGGTATAATAGATTCACGAAAAGCGCCTTGTCGATTTAACCAGGCCACTTGAAATCCATATTTAGCAGCTCCTGCTACATCCCATTGATTAGAAGAAACGAATAGTACTTCTTCTGGTTTAATAGAAAGATCAGAGGTCACC
>JAJCYJ010000164.1 GCA_029262975.1 Saprospiraceae bacterium | reverse complement strand
TTCTCAAATATTGAAGGTGTTAGTATTTACTTTTAACAAGGAGCATAACTCTGGTGACGGGCAGACCCGTCTTGACTGCAATTAAATGAATTGTAAGATATGGCGCACATGGAGCTAAGGATCTTCCTTTAGTAGTCTGATTTATTTTTTTGATGTGAGAAAGCCAAGAAAGAATCCTCCGACCTGCGGCCACCTCCTTTAGAAGGAGGACATATAATCCTGCGGCCACTTCCTTTGAAAAGGAGGCCCAAAAAGATGCACATGCAAAGGTCCCACTTTTAAGGGGGTGCCGTAGGTGGGGGATTTTCCTCGATTTTCTTAATTACCATTTCAATCCTTTCTCGTACCTCCTCTAAATGATTTCTTACTTCGAAATCTGTGCATCTAATGACCCTATATCCCACAGATTCTAACTTGTTATGTCGGGTAATCAGACACTCGTTGATATGGAGTTGCTTTCCTATCTTTATCCCATGCTCACATTCTTGCGTAGAATACGAAAAGGACTGCTTGATGGTGGACGTACTTCGAGGTACTTGCTTTACGCCATAGGAGAAATAGCATTGGTAGTGATTGGAATATTGATTGCGTTACAGATTAATAACTGGAATGAATGGAGAAAGGAGCGGATAAAGGAAAAAGAAATATTGCAAGAACTTCTGGAAACCGTTGACATTAATTTGGAAGTGTTTCAAAAGAGTCTGTGGTCGATCGATCGAAACATAAAGTCAAGCGAAATCATTCTCTCAGTTCTCGAAACTAATCCACCTTATTCGGATAGCCTCATGCAGCATTTTGGACGTGTCCTGCCAATCGGTTGGACTGCTATGGAGGAAAGGACATCGCAATCAGGGTATAAAGCATTAGAAAGTGAGGGATATGCCATTATACAAAATATAGAATTGAGAGCGCACGTCACGCAGTTGTTTGAGACTAGTTTACCAATGATTATAAAGAAGAGCCAAGAATTTGGGGAATTGTATCAGCAGTATTGGGAGGAGACCATGAGGAATTATATGTACTTAGATCAGGGCATTCATCTTGTAGACTACGCCAAGCTACTTGATGACAGGTATTTCAGGTCAATGGTGGAACATCGTATGAGACAAAAAAGAAGAGCGTATGATTTGGTTTCTCGTATAGTCAATAAAACTGAAGCAACTATTGAACTTCTTAATATAGAATTGAAAGAAAAGGAATAAAAAAATCAATTAAAAATGCTGACCTTCTTTAGAAAAATCAGGAAAGGACTACATACCACCCAGCCTGTTCGACCGGAATCTCCCAGATAAATGAACGAATTCGCCATCAGGCGGAGGAGTGAACCGAGTATTAGAAAACCAGAACCAAATGCAGGCTCAAGTGGTCTTCAGTGCGAGGCTAACAGCCAATAAATAATTTGAAGAATAATACATGATTACCTTATTTAGAAAAGCACGACAATCCTTGATCAGCTCTAATAAAATCAACAAGTACCTACTCTACGCTGTTGGAGAGATTGCCCTTGTGGTCTTCGGGATATTAATCGCATTACAGATTAACAATTGGAATGAGAGGCAAATCCTAAAGGCTAAAGAAAAAGAGATGCTAATTGATTTTCGCACCGAACTTTTATTGAATCTTGACCAAACTAAGCAGCACAGATTGCTTCACGATCGAGCTGTTCATTCAATGAATGTTATTGTCCATCATATTGAAAACAACCTACCTTACCATGATTCATTAAAGTTTCACTTTGGTGATATCACACATATCTGGGAGCAAGAACTAACAGCTGGGGTTTTTGAAACATTGAAATCAATCGGATTTGATTTGATTTCCAACAAAGAATTAAAGAATTGTCTTTTACTTACATACGAGAAGGATAACCTAGTATTGAAGGAATCTCCTAATCGTTATCACGACTTTGTCGCTTATGCCTCAAAGCATGTTTTTCCATTGCGGTTTGATCAATATTGGTATGGCGACAGAAAGAATCCAGAGCTTATTCTTGAGATGATTCCTCTTAATTATGAAAAACTAAAGAAGGACAGGGAATTCATATACTTCTTGAAATCACTCCGAAATCAACATGGGTGGTATATGGCAAACCCTCATGAACAGATTCAGAATTCAATGATGAAATGTCTGAAACTAATTGAAAAGGAATTAGAAATCACAATTAAATGAACATTCATTAACATTATTTCATGCTTACATTTTTACGTAAAATAAGAAAATCAGTGATTGACTCAGGCGCAACTCGAAAATATCTTCTTTATGCCATAGGAGAGATTTTACTGGTAATGATTGGAATTCTACTGGCATTGCAGGTTAACAATTGGAATGAAAAACGGATGGTTCGAAAAAGTGAGCTAGCCACTTTAATTGCAATCAGAAGCGAGTTCTCATCTAACCAGAATATTATCAATAACTGTATTCGAAATCAAAGTAATATGAAGCTCGCCAATGATTCATTGTTATATCATGTAGGCCCTAAAGCACCATTTTTATCACTTGAAAAATTTCAGAACTGGATATGGACCATCGGAGATGCTCCATATTGTAGACTTAGCAGTGATGTAGTCGAAGACATTAAAAATTCAGGAAAATTAAGTACGATCTCTAATGAGCAAATAAGACTTGCTATCACTGGTTGGACCTCCTCTTTGGAAAATATAAGAATTGAGGAGACTGAATTTAGATCAGAATTCTCCAGGCAATTTATGCCCTATACTAATATTCATATTTCCTGGACTGACGTGGATCGGAATATTCTTAAGCCAACACCTTGGGAGCTGACAAATGCAAATTTCGAGTACCAGCATCAATCTTTGCTAAAACAATCGAAGTTTGCAAATATTCTTCATCAGCATGGATGGAGAAGGGGAAGGCTGATCGTAAAATATAATAACATGGTTGCACTTACGAACAAAATTTTAACCAATATTGATAGCGCAATTGATATGTTTTAACTATATTTCTTTGAAAACATCAGACATTAGAGCCCCGGCTACGATGACAATTGGAGCACGCCTTTAGCTTAGTTTTGACTAAACCACCAATAGACCTCAATCTTCTTTCTTATCTTCACTGATTGCTTACATTTCTACAGAAGAAAGAACGATCATTAGTTGCATTTGGCAGTGCCTGGATTCCTGCAACGCCTGGAAGACAGATGTTTGCAAAAAGAACGGTATTAGGAATCCACTTTGGGGCCTGGTGCTGACCAAATGAAAGTTGCGGTAGTAGACTTTGAACTTCTTAACTATAGTTAGTTTATGGTCACCTTGCTTCTCAAAATACGAAAATCAGTGATTGACTAAGGCATGCCCAGAAAGACGTTGCCTTCAGTGGGCAAGGCAGTTCAGGTTTTAGAATTGAACATTAATCTTGATTCCCTTATTTCCGGTAAATTTGGTTTGGTTGTCGTAGAAGAGACAGCGTATTCTCAGATATACCTGGAAGACCATTCTTGCACGCTAAAGCTAAGCAGCATACTTGCTTTTACTCTTACTTTGAAAAGTTCTATTTGATTGACTTCGAAAGACTTCTGCGATGATGTATGAAGACTGTTTTTTCTAACGACGCTCATTACACCTGTTGTGATATTCACAAGTCAGTACACTTACAAATGAAGCTTACTGCCTTCACTTGTGAACCCGTTGCTGGTAGACTGGCAATACTTTCCTATCTTTAACTTACTCTTATAAATGATGGGTTTATCAGAAATAAAGATTAAAAGATTTGCTGATAATCATTTTATCATAATATTACTGGACTTGAGCCTTCAGTATAAAATATCTTGATTGAAGAAAAATTTCCTATATAAAGCGCTCGCAATAATTGCAGGGTTTGGGTCATTGACTCTTTTTACCGCGATTGCTCAGGGCGTAATTTTTGATGGTATTAGTTATACGAATTCACCACTTCCAACTTTATTAACAGGTGGTTTTTTGAGTGTGCTGGGTGCATTCTTTGCTGGTTGTATCGCCCGACTAGTTTATTCGCCAAACACGATTATCGTACCTGTAATCATTTCACTTTTCATAGTCGCGGATACCACAAATCTTGTTGTCAACAATGTTACTGTAGATCCCGCATGGTTTGATATAGCTGCTGGCAGTGGCTTGATCATAGGCGTCTTAATCGGTTATTATTCTATCGAGAATTGGAAAAAATATTTTCAAAGAGGTTCATCGTCTACATAATGCATTTTAAAAATTCTCAATCTTCTTTCATAACTTATGGGAAGACTCAAATTTTATCGATTCATCTATCATTTTTCCAATGCCCATGCCCAAACATTAATCCCTAAAATGAATGCGTTACACCCAATGTCAGAATCACAGGAGGGCCACCCACCCAATCTTCTGTGGCTATCTTGACACCTTTCATCACAAGACCTATTTCGCTTTGAAACATCCAACTCTTACCAATCGGTAGTGCAAGACCGACTTGTACCGTATTCCATACCCCACCCATAAATCCTTCTTCATCATGCCCTGACACCGTGGTATCATGATGATCATCCGTAGCACGCAATGGGCCATGATGGTCGTGGACATCATGAGTAAGTTGAGTATGATTAAGAGTTTCCTCATTCAATAAGTCATGCACATGCTCCCCAATACCAACCAGGTCCAAAAGATCATTCACACAGGCAGCTGCCACCACCCCTACTCCATAACTCCAGCGGAGGCCAGAATTCGTACGCTTTTCAAAGTTGACAGCGGGCCATGTCAGGAGCCAGGGCTCACCACCCAATCCTTTTGTTTGCGGATAATAAAGCAGCGGTGTTCGAAGGTAGATTCTTTTATCTGACCCATTTGAATACAAAACATTTCTAAGTCGTATGCCGTACCCGGGTATTATGGGAGTTGACCCGATAAGGACACCTATGGTAAAACGATCTGACACCCCATATGCATATTCTGCAATGCCGATATACGGTATTCCTGTTGCCGCAGTGATAATAGACTTTCCTTTTTCAGCAAAAAGATGGTCTTCAGAGAGTTGTGTAGTCGTGACATTTTGAGCGAATACGCCAATAGCACTCGTAAAGAGGAGCGCCAGACATAGCGGGTAATACAAAAGAGATCTATAAATATTTTTAGAAAAATCGTTAGTAAAAGATGTCATGATTAAAGGATTTCGAGTGAATCAATATTTGCGATTGCCTTAATTGTAAAGACCGTCCAAGTATCGCATTCGCCTCGGATCTTCCAGAGGAGGCATGTAACCTATTGTCGGAAAAATGTAACACAGCCACCTAAAAGGAATGATGTAACAGGAACAGGAAAGATGTAACAGGATTATGTGCTGTTCTATTTGTCTTTTTGCCGGAATTCACTGGGAGTCATGTCAAACTCTTTGTTAAAACTCTTGGTAAAATAGTTGGCATCCTGGAACCCTACTTGCCATGCAATTTCGGCTATCGATAAAGACGGATCATGGAGGAGGGGTTTAGATTTGTAAAGTCGATAATTTCGGATATAGTTGCTGGCAGACCGGTCGGATAGTGCCTTCAGTTTACGGTGCAATTGCATACGGCTTAGCAATAATCCTTTGGCCAGATCTTCCACTCCAAACTGTTCATTCTGAAGATTTTGATCGATGACCGCGTTGGCCTTGTAGATAAATCCACTTGCTTTTTTTAACCGA
>JAJCYJ010000163.1 GCA_029262975.1 Saprospiraceae bacterium | reverse complement strand
TCACAAGCTGTGTCTTTTTTATAAAAATGAAATAACTGTTGATCAATTAATATCTCCGGATGAAAGTACACCCGCTAATGATGCGGTCTTATATGGTGTAGCAAACTGGTATTTAGTAAATGGTCAAAACAATGAAGGTGTACAAATTCTGAATAAATTAGTCAACCAGAATGGTTGGGGTTCTTTTGGATTTATTGCTGCTGAAGCAGATCTCGCCAGAGGGATAAATTGAGAATGTGTTGATACATTTATGTGCTTAAGTGCCTTGGTTCTTAAGTGCCTATATTCTTGCAAAATTGATAAGTTGTTTTGCGTCCTACACGGGCCGCCTTCACTCCATACGAGCGCTTATCAATAGCACACATAAAGGTCCTCCTTACAAAGGAGGTGGCCGCATGTCGGAGGATTAGCCACTTCCTTCAGCAGGTCCTTATAAGTAGAGCTTTTGATTTATTATGCATCTTGTAACGACTTACGCCTTACGCCTTCGGCACCCTTTAGAAAGTAACAATGCTTATATTCATAGGTGCCTGTGTTTATAATTGAAATTAAGGAAAGGTGCTTTATGATGAATGCTGATATGGCTCTAACATCATCAGTAGATAATTTATCAATGCATGACCATACAGACATCACCCATTCTTTCTATTTCAATGGTACAATGATGAATATCTGACTGCAACATTTTTTCGTGAATTGTTAGCTTTAATTCATTGGCCTTTGAAAGTGTCATATCTTTAGGAACGACGATGTGGGCCGTAAGAATATTATGTGAACCATCCATGGTCCAAACATGTAAATCATGCACATCAATAACAGATTGTTCATTCACAATTATACTGGTCAGTAAATTTAAATCTATATTTTCAGGTGTCCCTTGAAGTATAATTTTGACGGTATTCTTTACATTTTTTACCACATTATATAATATAAAAAGTGCAATACCCAAGGACAATATGGGATCGATAGCATACCACCCTGTAAAATGTATAATGACTGCTCCTATAAGGACTGCGACCCAACCAAGTACATCTTCTAAAAGATGTAGAGAGACCATCTTTTCATTATGACTATGGCCTTTATGAGTCTTCCAGTATCCAAGTGCATTAAAAAATATACCTGCTACAGCCAAAATCATCATACCTGTACTATGCGTGTTCTGGGGCTCGAATATTCGTGGTATAGCACTTTTAATGATGAAAAAAGATCCCAATATCAGGATTACACTGTTGACGATCGCTCCAAGAACAGAAAATCTCTTATACCCATAAGTGAAATTACGGTCGACTGGTCGGTTCGATATTTTTTCAAAATACCAGGCCAATCCAAGGGACAGGCTATCTCCAAGATCGTGCACCGCATCTGACAATATGGCCAGGCTATTGGTATACATACCACCGATAAATTCGATTATTGTGAAAACAAAATTGAGCAGAAAAGCAATTCCAAGATTGTCGCCTGAGTTATGATGATGATGTCCCATATTGAGCGCGAATCTAAATCAATTACCTTGCAATAGTGTTGCACAAAATGGTCTCCTTCTGTGTATCTTCGCCCAGATTCTATAAAATCTAAATATTAATATAATGAATGCTTATCTCAACCTGCTTCTATCAATTCTGATTCTATCATCAGTTATCAGTTGTGCCGTCAGTCAGAATTCCACCATAAATGGCAAGCACCTCTTTAACGGAAAAGATTTAACAGGATGGGAAATCTACGGTACTGAAAAATGGTTTGTCGATCAAGGAGAACTGGTCTGTGAAAGTGGACCCGATAAAGGATATGGTTACCTGGCAACGGATCAGATATTTAAGAACTTTGAACTTTCTGTCGACTTCAAACAATCTGCTAATGGCAATAGTGGGATCTTTATAAGATCGTCGATCGAAGGAACAAAAATCACTGGTTGGCAAGCAGAAGTGGCTCCTCCGGGCAGCAATACAGGCGGTATTTATGAATCTTATGGCCGCGGCTGGTTGATAAAACCAAACCCCGAACTTGACCGTCACTTGAAAATGGGTGAATGGAATACAATGCGAATTCTAGCGAAAGGAAATACGGTCACCACTTGGTTAAACGGGCACCAAATGATAACTATAACTGACGAAAAGATAGGGGCCGCCAAAGGACAAATAGCTCTTCAGATTCATGATGGTGGCGGTATAAAAGTACGATGGAAGAACCTTATAATTACTGAACTATAATCTGGCAGACCGTCATTTCAAACAGCATTTGCTAAGACACATATTCAATTACTATAACTGGTCTCTGATTAAAATACTGGTCACCTTAGTCACTCACGTAGGTAAGCTTAAACCAAATATAGGTTATCAAAAGAATACCAAAATAGACCAATGCCAGAATTGGATTATATATAGTTATAGCTACAAATGAAATCGTGGCAATCACAAGCGCCACAATAGGCGTAACCGGATAGAACGGAACTTTAAAAGGTCTTACAAGGTCTGGCTCTTTTTTTCTTAGCACCAGGAGCGAAATCATAGAAATGATATATAAACTAAGGGCTCCAAAACATGCAATTGTTATTATTTCTCCGGTTTTCCCTGTCAATAAGGCGATTATTCCGATGGCCATATTAAAAATCAGGGCATTGGCCGGAGTTCGAAATTTGCCATGTACTTTTCCTAATCTTTTAGGTGCAAATCCAACTCTGCCAAATTCAAACGTGGCACGCCCAGCAGCTAATATAATACCATGAAAAGACGCTATTAATCCAAACAATCCAATAAATGTGACTACTTTATATAGCAAGTGCCCCTGGCCCACTGAACTTGCCAAAGCAAGAGGTAGTGGAGAATCAGAAGGATCAGCTCCAGGTGAAGGAAAAACTATCGTCTCCCAACCATCCAATCCTACGGCAGCTGTAAATGTGAGGAGACACAAAACAACAAGTGTCAATATCGCAGATCCAAATCCTATGAGTACATTTCGTTGTGGATTGATGGTCTCTTCAGCAACATTGGCGACTCCTTCGATAGCCAGAAAAAACCAAATACCAAATGGCAAGTCTGCAAATGCCCCTTTCCAGCCGTTTGGCAATGCATTTTTTTGCATGTGCTCCCATTCAAAATGAGGTAATGTAACGCTTGCAAATATTATCAACCCAATAATTGCAATTACAGTCACTACCAATTCAAAGGAAGCTGCCGCCTGGACACCATAAATATTGATAGCAGTAAAAATAAAATAGGCAATAATAGCTATAACAAGT